>JAWLAI010000011.1 GCA_041395565.1 Pseudomonadota bacterium
GATACGCGGCCAGCGCAGTTCCCGGATCACGGCGGCCGCCATGCTGTCACCGTTGCCGGAAAGCACCGCCAGCAGGTCGTGCCAGCCGGTCGCGACGCTGCCATTGAGCAGGCCATAGGCCGCGCTGCCCGCGGCCAGTGCCAGCAGCAGGGAGAACAGTGCCAGGCCGCGCATCAGCCGTCGTGCCCCGTGGCCGCTGGCGCGGGCTGCGGCGCCGTCATCGCAGGCTGATCACCGGCCAGTCCCGCGCCCGCGCATGCGCCTCGAGGATCTCGTCGGGATCCACCGCCGTCGGCCAGGTGACCCGGGACAACAGCGGCAGGTCGTTGTGCGAATCGCTGTAGAAACTGCTGTCCTCCAGGGTAAGACGGCGGCCCGCCAGCCAGCCCTCCAGCACCCGGACCTTGCCGTCCTGGAAACAGGGGATGCCGGCGACAGCGCCGGTATAGCGCGGGCCGGCCATTGCCGGCTCGGTGGCAAGCAGATGCTCGACGCCGTAGAGATCGGCGATCGGGCGCGTGATGAAGCTGTTGGTGGCGGTGATGATCACCAGCGTGTCGCCGCGTTCGCGATGTCGGGTGATCAGCTGACGCGCCTTGGGCAGCAGGATGGGGACGATCTTTTCCTCGATGTACCTGGTACGCCAGTCCCGGAGCTGCGTGGGATCGTGTTCCGCCAGCGGCCGCAGCTGGAAGGCCAGGAATTCGTGGATATCCAGTTCGCCGACCTTGTACTGGTCGTAAAAACGCCGGTTCGCCTGTTCGTAGTGCGCGCCGTCGACGATACCCTGCTCGACCAGGAAACAGCCCCAGAGGTAGTCGCTGTCACCCGCGATCAGCGTGTTGTCGAGATCGAACAGTGCAATGCCCACATGAAAGCTCCGGCCGCCGCAGGTCACCAAGCATACACGAACGCGCCGCGCCGGCATGCGCGTGCCCGTGTGCCGATTTGCCAGAAATTGCGGCCTATGGGAGAATCATTTGCATTCGCGGTCGCGAGCGGGTTTTAGTAAGTGATTGATCCGGATGGGTTCAGGCCAAACGTCGGCATCATACTGTCCAACAGCAGCGGGCAGTTGCTGTGGGCGCGCCGCGCCGGCCAGGATGCCTGGCAGTTCCCGCAGGGCGGGATGCGCTCCGACGAAACCCCGACCGAGGCGATGTACCGCGAACTCGGTGAAGAGATCGGGCTCACCCCCGGCGATGTCGAGGTCATGGGTACCACGCGCGGCTGGCTGCGCTACCGCCTGCCGCGACGCTATATCCGCCACGCCAGCCGGCCGCTCTGCATCGGCCAGAAGCAGGTATGGTTCCTGCTGCGCATCCTCTGCACGGACCGGTCAGTCTGTCTCGACCGCTGTGCGCGCCCGGAATTCGACCGCTGGCGCTGGGTCGATTACTGGCACCCGTTGAGCGAGGTCGTCGCCTTCAAGCGCAAGGTGTACCGGCAGGCGCTGAAGGAGCTGGCACCTTTGCTGTTCCCGGAGGGTATTCCCGATCTCCCGGCGGGGCGCGAAAACTGACCGTGGCCGCAAACGCAATATTCGTGCACCGGCTGCGTGCTCCACCGGGGGCCTAAGCGCCACGCATCGACGTCCGCCATGCTGGAAACTCTCAGACGCATCATCCAGGAGGTCAACGCCGCGCCCGATCTCGAGCAGGCGCTCAAGATCATCGTGCAGCGCGTGCGGGCTTCGGTGAATGTCGATGTCGCCTCGGTGTACCTGCGCGATACCGAACGCCGTGAATTCGTCCTGCGTGCGACCGAGGGCCTGCGCCAGGATGCGGTGGGCAAGGTGCGCCTGCGTTACGGCGAGGGACTGGTCGGCATGGTGTGCGAGCGCGAGGAGCCGGTCAACATCGAGGATGCGCCCAGCCACCCGCGCTACATGTTCGTCGCCGAAACCGGCGAGGATCCCTATCACGGCTTTCTCGGCGTACCGATCATCCAGCACGGCAAGGTGCTCGGCGTGCTGGTCGTGCGCCAGCGCCGGGTGCGCCGCTTCGAAGACGAGGAAGAGGCCTTTCTGGTCACGCTGGCAGCACAGCTGGCCGGCGCGATCACCCACGCCGGCGCCAGCGGCGAGATCGCCAGCGCACTGACCCGCACCGAGGACGTGTCGGCTGCCGTGCGCGGCCTGCCGGGCTCGCCCGGCGTCGCCATCGGTCAGGCCATGGTGGTCTATCCGCCCGCCAACCTGGAGGCCATCCCGGACCGCGTTGCCGCGGACCAGGATACGGAGGTGGCGAATTTCGAGGCGGCCGTGTCCGCCGTGCGGGATGACCTGCGCGCCTACGCCAATCGCATGTCCGCGGTATTGCCGGCGGAGGAACTCGCGCTGTTCGACGCGTTGCTGCTGATGCTCGGCGGCGACAGCCTGGTCGCGGAAACCATCGAGCGCATTCGCGCGGGCAACTGGGCGCCCGGCGCGCTGCGCGAGACGGTGTCGCAGCACGTGGCCGTGTTCGAATCCATGGAGGACAGCTACCTGCGGGAGCGCGCGAGCGATATCCGCGATCTCGGGCGCCGCATCCTGACCCACATGCAAAGCCGGCCAGCGGCCGGGATCGAGATCCATCCGCGCACGGTGCTGGTGGGCGAGGACATCAGCGCCAGCCAGCTGGCGGAGATTCCGCTCGAGCATCTGGCCGGTATCGTGTGTGCGAGCGGGTCGAGCTCATCGCACGTCGCCATCCTGGCGCAGGCGCTCAGCATCCCGGCGGTGATGGGCGTCGCGGACCTGCCGGTCGGCCGGCTCGAGGGACAGACCATCATCGCCGACGGCTACCGTGGCGATGTGTATATCAATCCCACGCCGCTGGTGCGCGAGGAGTTCCTGCTGCTGCAGTCGCAGGAAACCGAGCTGACCCAGACGCTGAAGAAGGTTGCCGGTCAGCCATCGGTCACGCCCGATGGCATCCCGGTACCGCTGTACCTGAACATCGGACTGGTGTCCGGGATCGGGCCGGAGGTGCACAGCGAGGGTGATGGCGTGGGCCTCTATCGCACCGAGGTGCCGTTCCTGATGCAGGACCGCTTCCCCTCCGAAGAGGAGCAGCTGCGTATCTACCGCGGCGCCCTGGAGGCGTTCAGGCCGCGGCCGGTGACCCTGCGCACGCTCGATGTCGGCGGCGACAAGATGCTGCCTTATTTCCCGGTGCGCGAAGACAATCCGTTCCTGGGCTGGCGCGGAATCCGCATCTCCCTCGATCACCCGGAGATCTTTCTCACCCAGATCCGCGCGATGCTGCGCGCCAGCATCGGTCTCAACAACCTCACCATCATGCTGCCGATGGTGTCTTCGGTCAGCGAGCTCGATATCGCGATGACACTCATCAACCAGGCGCACGGCGAACTGCTCGAGGATGGCATGCCGGTCATGCGTCCGCCGATCGGCATCATGGTCGAGGTCCCGTCCGCGGTCTACCAGGTGGCGGCGATGGCCCAGCGGGTGGACTTTTTCTCGATCGGCACCAATGACCTGACCCAGTATCTGCTCGCGGTGGATCGTAACAATTCGCGCGTGGCGGGCCTGTACCAGTGCATGCACCCGGCGGTGCTGCGTGCCATCCGCCAGGTGGTCACCGATGCGCAGCGCCTGGGCAAGCCGGTGAGTGTGTGCGGCGAAATGGCGGGTGATCCGGCCGCGGCGCTCGCGCTGCTGGGACTGAAGGTCAATAGCCTGAGCATGAGTGCCAGCAATCTGCCACGCGTCAAATGGGTCGTCCGCAGTTTCACCCAGAGCGAGGCCATCGATCTCGTCGAACAGGCGCTCACCCTGGAAGAGCCGCGCGCCATCCGCGAACTCTATAACAGCGTGCTCGAACAGGGTGGCCTCGGCGGTCTGGTGCGTGCCGGCAACTGAGCCGCGACACTATGCCGCAGCCGTTGCCGCGGCGGGACGGACAGCGGCCGCAAGTGCACGAAATCCCGACGGAAAGGCAGACAGACGGCGGGCCGCTGCGGCTTTGCCGCCGCGACCGTATGTGCAACCGCCACCGCGCGCCCTGTCGAGTGCCAGCCGTTTCCGCTAGAATCTGCCGCCTGGTGTAATTCGTTCATTTCACATTGACTGATTTCGGAGCAAGTTATGCAGTGGTACAAGCAAGGTTTACTGGGCACGGTATTCGGCATCACGGCGACATGTGCGCTGGCAGCGGACTGGCAGGCGCTGCCGGAACAGGCCCCTGCGCCGGCAGACAACCCGACGACGACCGCGAAGGTCGAGCTGGGCCGGATGCTTTATCTCGATCCGCGTTTTTCTGCGACCGGCACCGTATCCTGCAATTCCTGCCACAATGTGATGCTGGGCGGCGATGACAACCGTCCCGTCTCGATGGGCGTGCATGGCAAGACCGGCGGTCGCAGTTCGCCGACCGTGTGGAATTCGGCCTTCAATTCGTCCCAGTTCTGGGATGGCCGTGCCGCGACGCTGGAAGACCAGGCCAAGGGCCCGGTGGTCAACCCGGTCGAGATGGGCATGAGCGAACTGGAGGAGGCGATGAACCGGGTGCGCGATATCCCCGGCTACCGCCCCTATTTCGAACAGGCCTTCCCCGGCGACAAGGAGCCGATGACGGTGGACAATGCCGCCAAGGCCGTCGCCGCCTACGAGCGGACGCTGATCACGCCGAACAGCGCCTATGACCGCTATGTAAAGGGCGATGAGCAGGCCATGACCGAACAGCAGGTGCGCGGCATGCAGACCTTCGCCGAGGTCGGTTGCGTCTCATGCCATTCCGGTCCCGCCTTCAACGGCCCGGCCATGGCGCCGGGTACCGGCTTCTTCATGAAATTCCCGACCTTCACCGACAACGACTATGTCAAGCAGTACGCTTTCACCGCCGACGGCGGCCGCTTTGCGGTCACGGGCAAGGAAGCGGATCGCGACATGTTCAAGGTGCCGACGCTGCGCAATATCGCGCTGACCGCGCCGTATTTCCACAATGGCGCGGTAGCGACGCTCGACGCGGCCGTGCAGGTCATGGCGAAGACCCAGCTCAACCGCGACCTCAGCGCCACGGAAACCGCCGATCTCGTTGCGTTCCTGGGCGCGCTGAGCGGGCCGTTTCCGCAGCAGACGCTGCCGCAGCTGCCGCCGACGCCGGGCCGCAGCATCGTCGCCAAGTAGGCAGGCGCTGTCCGCCGCGCCGGCGGCGGGAGCAGCGACCGCGCCGGCCCGTCACCGCACCGGTGTGCATTCTGCACGGGTGCGCACGGGCCGGCCCGCGACCCTGCGGGGTATGACATGATCCAACTCAAACCATCGATCCGGAGAGCGTGACATGAGACTTGCCCTGACCTGCCTGATGCTGCTGACGACCCTGCTGCAGCCGTTGCTGGGGCAGGCGGTGCAGCTGACCACGGGACTCGGCAGTGCGGATTATCCTGACTACCGTATCGACACCAACGGCTTCCTGCACCTGGTCTGGCACGATGCCACCGTGGACAACGGCGCCGTCATGTACAAGCTGTTCGACACGGCCGGTGTGGTGCGTATCCCCGACATCCAGATCAACAACAGCAGCGGCAGCGCCAATACCACGCCGGTGACGGCACTCGATGCCGCAAACCGCCTGTTCGTGGTCTGGCAGGACCTGGCCGACCAGGAAATCTATATCATGCGTCTGCAACCGTTGCTGGATGATCTCGATCCGGCCACGCCGGCCGTCCTGGCGACCATCAAACCGGTGCTCGGCGGCGTCGCTGATCAGGTGCGGGTGTCCAGTCCGACCGATGGCTGGCCCGCACGCAATCCGGCCATGGCCGTCGCTGCCGGAGGATTCCTGCATCTCGTCTGGGAGAGCGGCGCCGGCGGACCCGTGCAATACGTGAAGCTCGATGCCGAGGGCCAGCCGCAAACCACCATCCTGGACCTGTCGGCCGCCGCGGGTACCACGGGCAGCGGCAACGACCTGCCCGATATCGCCGTCGATTCGGCCGGCCACGTGCATGTGGTGTTTACCCAGGCCGGCGCGACCGCGGCTGACGAGGTGTACTATGCGATGATCGACGGCAGCAGCGGCGCCCTGCGCATCGCGCCCACGCTGCTGAGCGTCGACGACGGACTGCGCGCTGGCAATGCCACCGTCAGTGTCAATCTGGCGGACAATCGCGTCTACGTGGTCTACAAGCAGGCGACGACCCTGGCAGGTAGCGGTGACGAGCAGATCTATCTCGACGCCCTGGATCCGGCGCTGGACGACCAGAACGGCGGGCCGGCCGATCCCGCCGTCATGCGCCTGCACCGGACCGCGCTGACCTCCACGCCGGCGCAGTCCGCCTGGCACGTGTTCTCGCGCATCGGTTACGACCGGCGCGTGCACGCCATCTACATGGATTACGACGCGGTCGCCTGTCCGAGCGGCGTGAACTATTCCATCTTCAACACGCAGGCCACCTACGACGGGGTGATTCTGGCGAACGATATCCTGACCCAGACCGGTGCCACGCTCGGCTGCAATCCCCAGGCCCGGCTGGCGCCGCGCGGCGACCGGGTGGTGTGGGCCGACAACGCCACGGGCAATCTGGAGATCTATTCCGCCGGTTTCGCGCGGGCCGACGCCGGCAGCCGCGGTTACCTGACCTGTTCCCTGGGCGATCCGCATGCCGGTGCCGCGCGCGCCGGTGAGCTGTGGCTGCTGCTCGCCTTCATCGCCATCCTCTGGCGCTGGCGCGGTCGCAGGCACGCCCGCAACGCCCGGTAGTCCGGGTCGCCGGCGCGGCTGCAGACCCGCAGGGGTTCAGTTGCCGTCGGGGTCGGGGTGCCGGCCGCCGCTCCGATGCGCCCGGGCGCTTACCAGCCGTTTGCCCCAGAGCCAGATGCCGCTGACCGCGAGCAGCAGAAACAGTATGGCCGCCCCGTCCATGAGGTAGATGCCGCCGCTGCCGAGGATGCGGCCACTGTGCAGATCGAGCATGATCCGTTCCAGCGTCAGGCCGTCACCGCGCCAGGCATGGTTGAGTGCCGTGCGTTCGGCAGCCGTCGGCTGCGTCGGTGCTGCCCAGCGCACGGCGGCGTTGCCGGCGGGGCGCCAGGCGAGGAAATCGGCATCGGTGAGGAAGCTGCCGCCCGTCGTGCGCAGCGCGAGTTCGTCGCGGTCGCTCACGCCGATGGCGCGGATGTCGGCCGGAATCCCGCTGGCTGCATCGAGGCGTTCCACGAGTGTGCCGGCAGGCTCCAGCAGCAGCAGCTGGCTGCCGGTGGCGACCACGACCAGACCGGCGAATTCGACGGCGCCCTGCAACGGGCCTTGTGTGCCGGGCAGGCGCACCTGGTCCAGGAAGATCCTGTCCTGGGCCGCGCAGACCGCATGCGCGCCCGCACGATAGACAAGCAGCTGTTCCGGTGCATGGACACCATACCAGTCGAGCAGTGCGGGCGAGGCGATGTTGATCGAATCCAGGCCGAGTTCCTCGGTGTGATTGAGCAACAGGCCGGTGGCGGCAAGCACCACGACGAACGCAGCGGCGGCAAGGCCGAGGTACCGGTGCCAGATATACAGCGAGCGCAGCAGCCTGGCGCGCGCCTTACTGCGCGGCTGTCGGGTCATGTCGGCTGCTGGTCTGGGCGTGCAGGTAGAGGGCGAGGCGTGCGAGTTTCTCCAGTGCGCGAACCGAGAGCGTGGCGCCGGAGATGCCGTCGATGGATTTATCGAGTGCATGCTCGGGACCGCTCAGCCGGAGACCGCGGAACTGGTCGGTGAAAAAGGGATAGCGCACCTCCCAGCCGCGGTTCTCCCGGTAGGCAAGCACGCGTACCAGCTCGATACCCTCGGCATTGACCACCAGGCCCACGGTGATCGGCTGCTCCTTGCCCGTTTCCTCCAGGATCCAGGCGCTGCGACCGTCCTGCAGCCAGTAACGGATACGCAGGCCGGGGTAGGGGTGCCCGAGAATGGCACTGCTGGTCGTGCGGAGCTCGTCGCGTAACCAGAGCACGGCCGGTTGCGGTGGTGCGCCGGCAAAGACCCCCGCCAGGAAATCCTGTGGCGACTGGTAGACATCCTCGGCAGGCAACGCGCCGGCGAGTGACAGCAATCCCAGGAATGCGAGGAAACGGTACATAGCGAGCGGGAAGCATAGCAGAAGCTGTTCATGCGGGTAGTGGCCTCCCCGGCGTCAGAACTGGTAGCCGATGCCCAGATCGAAGGCGTCGAAGTCGCGGCCGGCCTCCGCCGCCAGGTCATGGTCGCGGCTGCGGTAGTCCGCCTTGATCACGACGTCCGGATGCGGCCAGTAATTCACGCCGATCTCCCACTGATCGAAGCGGTCCTGGCTGCGGGCGGCCGCGACATCCTCGTAGCGGGCATACAGGCCGATATCGCTGCGCACCCGGTAGCTCGGTTCGAGGTACCAACCGGTCTGCCGATCGGCGTCCGCGGCCGCCACCGCCGCACCGTCGAAGTCCCAGCGCGCATACAGGGCGCGCAGTCCGAACGGACCCTTTTCGTACACCAGGTGGGTTTCCAGCAGCAGTCCGGAGTCGAGGCCGTCACCGCCCACCTGCGAGGCATCGGTCTGGTAGTTGGCGCTGGCGGCCAGTTCCAGGCCCGGGATGCCGGTATAGCGCAGGCGGCCGCTCCAGGCCAGGTCGTCGGCACGGGCCTCGCTGGTCTTTTGCCGGCCGTCGCGCACGCGGAAGCTGGTGGTATCCATCCTCAGACCCTCGTGCACGGCCAGGTCCCAGCTGATGCCATTGGCGTGCCGGCCGCTGAGGCCGGCGCCACCGGCCCACCAGGTGGCCGGGATGATGATGCTCTCCACATCGTTGCGCTCGACACCATAGAAGGTATTCGGTTCGTGGGTCTCGTTGAGGATGCCCACCGGCAGCAGGAACAGGCCGCCCCGGGCCTGCAGGTTGTCGCGCAGATCGAACTCGAGATAGGCCTGCTCGAGTTCGAATTCGCCGTTCTGTCCTTCACCCGCTATGCTGTGTTCGAGCTCGATCTCCGAAAAAAAGCGGATGTCATCGGTGAACTCGTGACCGGCGAACAGCACGAAGCGCTTGAAGTCGAGTTCCTTCACGTCGTTGGCCGAGTCGCTGGCGTCGATGTTGTAGTAGTGCAGCTCGCCGTAGCCGCCGATCCGGGTGCGCTCGGCCCAGCCGCCACTGCCGCTGCTGTCACTCTCCACCGCATCCACGGCGGCCTCGGCCTTCTCGTCGGCCGCATCCGCCTTGCGCTCCGTGGCCTGCTGCTGGCGTTTCAGCGCCTCGATTTCCTGCTGCTGCTGCTGGATGATCTCCCACATCTGTTCCGGGGAGGGCATCGGTGCGGCACTCTGGCCGGTCAGTGGCAGGCCCAGGGCGGCAGTGCACAGGGCAAGCGGGAGGGCGGTGTGCTTCATGGGGCGGTACTCCTCTACGGTTGCTGAATGGTGCCCAGTCTACACAATCTAATTCTTAATGCAAATCATTATCATTTAGATATTCATCCAGTGTGTCCGGGATTGCGTCAAATTAAGCCGTTGTAATGTATTAATAAATATGTGGGATTCGGGCGATTTCCAGTTGACGTTAGGGGTGGAATACGGCAGTTGCTGCATATATATTGCATGGAGCGACAACTTTCCCGGGAACCATGGAGTTTGCTATGACACAGACAGCGAATGGCTTCAGCATGGAGCTATCCGATGCCGACCTCGCCCTGACCGAGGCGGCGCGCACGAAGATGCTGGAACTGTTCGGCCAGGTCGAAGACGAGGATCTGAAGGCGATCCGCGTGTTCGTCTCGGGCGGCGGTTGCGGCGGGATGGGCTATGGTATGACCTTCACCGATACCCGCACGGAGTACGATTGCGTGCGCACGCTGAACGGTTTCGATGTCTATGTCGATGTGGTGGCGCTCAACTACCTCCGCGGCGTGGAGATCGATTATGTCGAGCGTCCGACCGGCGCCAGTTTCGTCTTCAACAATGCCTTCGCGGTTACCGGCGGTTCCGGCACCTGCGGCGCCTGCGGTGCGGCGGGTGGCGGTTGCGCCTGATCCGATAGCCTGATCCCCCGACGCCAGCTCCGCGCCGGCCCGCGCGGGTCGGCGTGCGAGGCAATGGCAGCGGCTTCCACAGCAGGTGCGCAGCGCCCGCCGGCGCAGTCCGCCGCGCGGCTGCTGCTGGTGGCTGCGCCGGACAGCTATCGTACGGCAGCCTATCTTGCCGCGGCGCAGCGCTGCGGGATTGCCGTGCTGATCGCATCGGAAGGCCGGCATTCGCTGGTCAGTGCGATAGCCGGCGGCCTGCATATCGACCTTGCCGATCCCGCGGCATTCGAGGTCCTGCTGGCGGCGGATCGCGCGCACCCCTTCTGCGGTGTGGTCGCCACCGACGACGCTACCGTGGAACTTGCCAGTCGTGTCGCCGAACGGCTCGGCCTGCCGCACAATCCGCCGGAGGCGGCACGCCGCACCCGGCGCAAGGATCTGTCGCGGACGGCGCTGGCGGCATACGGAGCCGGCGTACCCGAATTCCGTATCCTGGATCTGGCGCGGCCGCTGGCTGTACAGCTGGCGCCGGTGTGCTATCCCTGCGTCATCAAGCCGCTGACATTATCCGGCAGCCGCGGCGTCATCCGTGCCGACAACCAGGCGCAGGCACTGGCCGCCTGTCGACGGATCCGGGCACTACTGGCGCGCGAGCCGCTTCCTGACCGGTTTGCCGCCACGCACCTGCTGCTGGAGTCCTTCGTGCCCGGGCCAGAAGTTGCGCTGGAAGGTATGCTCAGCGACGGTCAACTGCAGGTGCTGGCGCTGTTCGACAAACCGGACCCGCTCGATGGTCCTTACTTCGAGGAGACCTACTACATCACGCCCTCACGGCATGCCGCCAGTGTGCAGCAGGCGGTCAGCGCCAGCGTGCAGGTGGCGTGCCAGGCGCTGGGTCTGCGTGCCGGTCCCGTGCATGCCGAGGTGCGTATCGCCGCGCAGGGCTGCGTCATCATGGAGGTGGCCGCGCGCACGATCGGCGGCGATTGCGCGCGCCTGCTGCGGGCGGCGACCGGGCACGGGCTGGAGGAGCTGGTGATCGCGCATGCCAGCGGGCGGCAGCTTGCGTTCGAGCCGGCGCCCGGTGCCGCAGGGGTGCTGATGCTCCCGATCGCGCAGGCCGGCATCCTGCGCCGGATCGAAGGTATCGGGGCGGCGCGCGCCGTCCCCTTTATCGAGGACATCTCGATTGCCATCCGGGAAGGCTACGAGCTGGTGCCCCTGCCGGAGGGGGCGAGCTACCTCGGCTTCATGTTCGCCCGGGCGCCGACGCCGGCGCAGGCGGAGGCCGCATTGCGTGCGGCCCATGCGCAACTGGATATCGTGGTGGCCCCGTTGCTGCGCATGCACGACCTGCGTGCGGGTGACTGACTGGCGTTATTTCTTCGCGCCGGGCGGGCGGAAACCCTGCGGCGTGCCGCCGAGGTCGCCTTCCCCGAACAGGAAACCGACCATGTGCTGCTCGATCATCTCGACGCTGCCGGGATCGGCGGTATTCAGGCCGTTCTCGTTGATGATCATGGTGAGCCGGTCGAGCCATTGCTTCCAGCCTGCGGCGGAGACGTTTTCGTAGATCCGCTCGCCCAGGGTACCCGGGTGGGGCACGTAGTCCAGGCCCTCGGCCTCGCGTTTGAGTACGACACAGTTGACGATACGGCTCATGCGTTGATTCCTTCGGCTCGTTGGCGATAGCTGGCGGTTCCGCGTCATCCCGCGCCGCATCACGGGGGGGCTCCCCGGGGGGCGGTCGCGGCATGACAAGTCGACACATATTGTAACCGCTGCCGGGCGACTTGTCGTTGCGGTGACCCCGCAATCAGAAGGGTTTCACGACCACGAGCAGCACGATCGCGATCAGCAGCAGGGCGGGGATTTCATTGATCCAGCGGTAGAACACATGGCTGTGCTGCGCGGTCCCGGCCCGGAACTGACGCATGATGCTCAGGCAGTAGAGATGATAGACCACCAGTGCGGTGACCAGCGCCAGCTTCGCATGGAGCCAGCCCGAGGCCCGGTAGGCCTGCCAGGCGTAGTCCGCCAGCAGCCAGAGACCGAACACCGCCGTCAGCACGGCGCCGATGGTCATGATCGCGAAGAGTTTGCGTTCCATCACCAGAAACCGGGCATGGCTGATCTCGTCGCGTGCGTCGGCATGGTAGACGAACAGGCGCGGCAGGTAGAACAGGCCTGCGAACCAGGTGACCATGAAGATGATATGCAGTCCCTTTACCCAGAGCATGATGCGGGATCCCCTCGTTTGTCGTCGCAGCGGGTGGCGGTGGTGGCCTGCGGCAGCAGGCCATTGATCCTGGCGCGCAGCATGTCCGGGTCCAGTTCGCCGGCGGCGTGGAACACGATACGCCCGTCCGGGGCGATCAGAAAGGTCGTCGGGGTCATCTGCACGTCACCGAAGGCGTGCGCGGCAGCGGCGGTGATGTCGAGCGCGATCGGATAAGGAATGCGCCGCCGCTCGCGCATGGCGAGCACCTCGTTGGGCGGATCGTAGTGCATGGCAATGCCGATGATCTCGAGTCCGCGGGGCGCGAGTTCACGGTATAGCGCCGCCAGGCGCGGCATTTCCCGAATGCAGCCGGGGCAGCTCGTGGCCCAGAAAGTGACCAGCAGCGGGCGGCCGCGGTAGTCGGCCAGGTGCAGTTTCCCGCCGTCGATTCCGAGCAGGCTGATATCCGGGCTGGTGCGCAGGACCGGCGGGGCGAACAGCAGCCAGCCGAGGCCGACGAAGACGACCAGTGCCGCCACTGTGAGCAGTTCCTTCATGGCTTGTGCTTCCCGTGCGTCCCGTTGTCCTGCACCAGCTTCCCGCCTTGCCTGCCGCCGCTGCCGAACAGCCGGGCCAGCCATCCGAACAGCGACCTGATGCCGCGCCACAGCCTCGGCAGCAGCCAGATCATGAGCAGGATGAACAGTGCCAGCAGGATGATGAACAGTACCGGATTGTGCAATGCCGTCCACAGGCCGGCTACGACCGCGACGTCCTCGCCCACCGAGGCAAACCAGTTGCTGAAGGGTTCCGGCGAGCTGTTGATCATGACACGGGTGCCGGCCTTGGTGGCATGGCTGCCTGCGGTCAGGGTCCCGCCGGCGATACCGGCTGCCAGCTGGGCGGCCGTGCCGGCGTCGCCGATCGCGCCGGCCGCCAGCACGGCGCCGGCGGGGATGCGGATAAAGGTGGACAGCATGTCCCAGCCGCTGTCGATACCGGGGATCTTGTCGGCGAAGAATTCCACGCAGTACATGGCGCCGGCCGCCAGCATCACCGGCGGCTCGGTAAGGATCTCCAGTGCCGGCGGCAGATCGATGCTGCCGGTGCTGCCGAGGTAACCCAGTACCAGCAGCGCGGCATACAGGTTGATGCCGCTGGCCCAGGCCACCCCCATGGTCAGGGCGACGGTATGCGTGATATCCATCCCGACAGCCCCCGTCTACCCCGTGCGGCGCATGCGCGGCTGCCCGGTGCTATCCGGTCCTGCCTGCAGCCGTTTGGCGATTTCCCGTCCGGGCCCGGGCGGCGGCGTCGCCGTATCATGTAACATCCTGTTTGTGAAATAAAAAAAGATCATGAAAAACTGTAAATTTCGGACTGTGCCTTTATATAATAGGCGCGCTGTAAACAGGAAGTCATCGCTTATCGCTACCCAGGAGCAGCGCGTGCTGGAAGAATTCAAGAAATTTGCCATGCGCGGCAATGTTGTCGATATGGCGGTCGGTATCGTGATCGGCGCAGCGTTCGGCAAGATCGTAACGTCTTTCGTCAATGACGTGCTGATGCCGCCGCTCGGCAAGCTCATGGGTGGTGTGGACTTCAGCAATCTCTTCATCAACCTCGGCAGTGAATCCTATCCATCGCTGGCGGCGGCGCAGGAAGCCGGTGCTGCAACCCTCAATTACGGCGTTTTCATCAACACCGTGCTGGATTTCCTGATTGTTGCATTTGCTATCTTCATGCTCGTCAAGGCGATGAACAAGGTCAAGGCCGAGGAGCCGCCCAAGGCACCCGATATTCGGTCGTGTCCGCAGTGTCTCTCCGAGATCCCGATCGCGACCAAACGCTGCAGGTTCTGTACCTCGCAACTCGACTGAATACCGGACCTTGATTCAATCCGTAAAGCAAAACCAGGAGTAACGTTATGCACAGGAAACTCATTACCGCCGCCGCTCTGGCGCTGATTCTCGCCGGTTGTGGCGACAAGAACGATACGGCTACCGGTAGCAACGAGCCGGGCATGATGGACAAGGCGATGGATTCCGCCAGCGAGATGGCCTCCGATGTGGCCGACAAGGCCGGTGAGATGGCCGACGATGCCGGCGCAGCCGCATCCGATGCGGCCGATGCCGTCGGTGACGCGGTCGGCGACGTTGCCGAGGGCGCGAAGGAAATGGCTTCCGATGCAGTGGATGCGACCAAGGAGGCCGTCCATGACGCCGCCCAGGGCGTTGCCGATGCGACCGCCCCCGCGGAGCTCGACGAGGCCGCCACCAAGGAGGCCCAGGAAGCGTTCGATGCCATGAGCAAGGAAGCCGACGAGGCGCTGGGCCAGAAGTAGCGGCCGCATGCTCCGGGCAACAGGCGGCCGGGTGCGAGCCCGGCCGCCTTTTTGTTGCAGGTGATCGCGGATGTTGCGCAGCGCTTTCCTGGTCTTCATCGCCGGCTGGCTGGCCTGGTTCTGGATCGACAAGCCGGATCCGCGGCAGCTGCGTCTGCCGGGCGCGGGTGACAGCCTGGTCAATGATTTGCAGCAGGCATTCGACCTGCTGCGGGCAGGCCCTGCGGACATCGCATACGTGTATCTCTGGGATGCCCATTACCTCGTGCTGTCGCTGCTCGGGGGCGCGTTGCTGGCCCTGCTCTACGGTAGCGTTGCACAGCTGCTGGGGCGGCGGCGCATGCGCCGGTTGCTGTTGCCGCGGCATGGCGCCGCGGGCGCTGGCGGGAAGGAACCGGGCGGCGCGGGGGCGGGGCCACCGGCGACCCCGCCCACGGGCGAGTCTGACTAGAACCTATTTCATAATCCCGCGCTTGCCACCCGCTAGGGGTCAATGCGACAGGTGCTAGTGCTCGATCATCGGCTTGAGGTTCTTGGCTGCTTCGATCCACTTGCCGACGACCGTCTCGGATGGCACGGCGCGAGTCAGTTTCTTGCTCGCGTTGACCTCGGCCATCTTCGCGGCCAGGTTGTCAGCACGGCGGTTGCGCAGCTCCTTCACCGTGTCCACGCCGGCGGCCTCGAGCAGTTCCGAAAATTCCGAACCGACGCCCGAGATGCGCATGAGATCGGCCATGTTGGCCCATTTCAGCAACTGGCTTTCCTTCAGCCCGGTCTTGTCCGCGGTGGCCTTGCGGCCGCCCGCATCGCAGCACAGCTGCAGCAGGTCGGCGGTGGTCTTGATGCCGGCCGGCTCGAGTTTTGCTGCAAATGCAGGGCCGATGCCCTCTATTTCCTCGATTTTGTACGCCATTTTCTTCCTCGCTTGTTTTGCGTCAACCCGTTGCATTAAACAATGCTAGAAACAATGCTAGTCGGGTGCGATCAAGCGCGGTGCGTGAACATCGGCTTGCCGCCTGCGCTAGAATACCCGCGTGCGCGAGGCTGCGCGGATGTGCCGGCACAGTGCCGGTGGCGCCGTTGCCGCCATCGCTGCGAGAGAGATGCCATGAGCGGAAGCAGTCCCGCGGCCAACGGCCACACCGAGGAACTCGAACGCATCATCCGACGCATAACGGATCCAGCGTGCGATCAAGGCCGCGCGACAGCCTGCCTCGATGCTGGAACTGGAGGAGCTGCAAGCGCTGGGACGGGAATACGCGCGTATCATCGATCGCATGGCGAATGATCCGGACGATGCCGGACTGGCCTGACACCATCACAGCGGAGTCGCGACATCATGAATGACGAGCAGGACATATTCATCGGCAAGGGCGAGCAGCCCGTGTTCCTGTTGCCACGCCTGGCCAACCGCCACGGCCTGATCGCCGGTGCCACCGGCACCGGCAAGACGGTATCGCTGCAGATACTGGCCGAGGCCTTCTCGCAGCGTGGCGTGCCGGTGTTCATGGCGGACGTCAAGGGTGACCTTGCCGGCATCAGTCAGGCCGGTAAGGAAAACCCGAAGCTGGAGGAGCGTGCTGCGGCGGTCGGATTGGCCGACTATCACTACCAGGCATTCCCCGTGGTGTTCTGGGATCTGTTCGGCAAGCAGGGCCACCGGGTGCGCGCCACCGTCTCGGAAATGGGGCCATTGCTGCTGTCCCGGCTGCTGGACCTCAACGACACCCAGGAAGGCGTGCTCTATGCGGTCTTCAAAATGGCGGATGATCAGGGGCTGCTGCTGCTCGACCTGAAGGACCTGCGGGCGCTGCTGGTGTTTGCCGGCGAGAACCGGCAGCAGCTGCAACTCGAATACGGCAATATCTCGAGCGCCTCGATCGGGGCCATCCAGCGGCGCCTGCTGGTGCTGGAGGAGCAGGGCGCCGACCAGTTCCTGGGCGAGCCGGCGCTGGATCTGCTCGATTTCATGCGCAACGGTGCCAATGGTTACGGCAACATCAACATCCTCGCGGCCGACCGCCTGATGCAGTCGCCGCGCCTGTATGCGACCTTCCTGCTCTGGCTGCTGTCCGAACTGTTCGAGGAACTGCCGGAGGTCGGTGATCCGGAGCAGCCGCGCCTGGTGTTTTTCTTCGACGAGGCCCACCTGCTGTTCGATGACGCGCCGAAGGCGCTGGTGGACAAGGTCGAACAGGTCGTGCGCCTGATCCGCTCCAAGGGTGTGGGCGTGTATTTCGTCACCCAGAATCCGCTCGATGTTCCCGATGCCATTCTCGGCCAGCTTGGCAACCGTATCCAGCATGCGTTGCGTGCCTTCACGCCGCGCGACCAGAAGGCAGTGCGCGCCGCGGCGGATACCTTCCGTGCGAACCCGGCCTTCGACGCGGCCGAGGCTATCACGCAACTCGGTGTCGGCGAGGCGCTGGTCTCCACGCTGGGCGGCAAGGGTACGCCGGGCATCGTGGAACGCACGCTGATCCGGCCGCCGTCGTCGCGCATGGGTCCCGCCACGCCGGCCGAGCGCGATGCGATCATCGCGCAGAGCCTCCTCGGTAAGCGCTACGATACCGCCATCGATAGCCGTTCCGCCTACGAGATGCTGAGTGAACGTGCCCAGAAGGCCGCGGTGGACGCCGCGGAGGCGGCGTCTGCAAAGGCGAAGGAGAAGGCCGGGGGGCGCAGCAGCAACCGCCAGGGGGTCGTGGAGGCCATGGTGAAGAGTGTGGTGCGCTCTGTCGGCAGTTCGCTGGGGCGGAGTATCGCGCGCGGTATCCTGGGTTCGCTGCTGAAGGGCTAGGCGGCCGTATATCCATGCGCAGCAAGCGGTTAGGTGCCGGCAGCCGCCTGCTCGCGGTGTTGGTCGTGCTGGGCGCGCTGGCCTGGCAATATTATGAGCGCGGCGGCGTGGCGTTACCGCTGTCGCCGGCCGGGGATGCGGCAGCGGTCCAGGCCGCCTTCACCGCGCACCGTTCCGGGGTCTGGCTGGAGACCGGTGGCCGCGTCAGCCGCTTGCTGGCGGATGACAACGACGGCTCGCGGCACCAGCGTTTCATACTCACGGTCGGTGACGGTCATACGGTCATGGTGGCGCACAACATCGATCTGGCCGAGCGCATTCCCGTGCGTACCGGCGCGCGCCTGTCATTGCGCGGACGCTATGAATGGAACGAGCGCGGCGGTGTCATACACTGGACACACCACGATCCGCAAGGCCGGGAACAGGGCGGCTGGATCAACTGGAATGGCAAGAGGTATGAATAACACGCCGTCGCCGCGATCGGCACGGCTTTGACTTCCCCGGAGGATACCCATCATGAATCTGCTCGGAATGCTGCTCGATACCCAGGGTTCGGCTGCCCTGAAGCAACTCACTGGCGCGTTCGGCGTCAGCGAGAGTGAAGCAAGAACTGCATTGTCTGCGCTGGTGCCGGCACTCGCGCGTGGCATGCAGAACAATATGGCGACCCCGCAGGGCGCCGAGGATCTGCTGGGCGCGCTCGCGCGGGGCGGGCACCAGCGCTATATCGACCAGCCCGGCGCCGTGCCGGCGCAGCAGGTCACCGCGGACGGGAACGCCATCCTCGGGCACCTGTTGGGCAGCAAGGACGTGAGCCGCCGGGTGGCCGGACATGCAGCGGACCAGACCGGTCTGGACAGCGGCTTGCTGAAAAAGATGCTGCCGGTCATCGCCACGCTGGTGATGGGCGCGGTGAGCAAGCAGACCGGTGCTGTCCAGGGCCTGCCGGGCGGGCTGGGCGGCCAGGCCGCAGGGGGCGCCGGTCTCGGCGGGATGCTGACCCAGTTTCTCGATGCCGACAAGGACGGTTCCATACTCGACGATCTGATGGGCATGGCCAGGAAATTCCTGTAGCCAGCTCCCGTGCTGCATGGAGGGTGCGATGGCAGACCTGGAAAAGTGCTACGAGGACATCATCCGGGGGATCGGCGAGGACCCCGGGCGCGAAGGCCTGGTGAAGACGCCGGCGCGTGCCGCACGGGCCATGGAATACATCACGCGCGGCTATGGCCAGCGGCTCGACGAGGTGGTCAACAACGCCATCTTCGAGTCGGACAATGATCAGATGATACTGGTCAAGGACATCGAGCTGTACTCGATGTGCGAGCACCACCTGCTACCGTTCATCGGCAAGTGCCACGTGGCCTACATTCCGTCCGGCAAGGTGATCGGCCTGTCCAAGATCGCGCGCATCGTCGACATGTATGCGCGCCGCCTGCAGATCCAGGAAAACCTGACCAAGCAGATCGCGGACAGCCTGATGCAGATCATCCAGCCATACGGTGTCGGGGTGATCATCGAGGCGCAGCATCTGTGCATGATGATGCGCGGCGTGGAGAAGCAGAACTCGATGATGACCACGTCCATGATGCTGGGATCATTCCGGCACCACGACCGTACCCGCTCCGAGTTCCTGCGCCTCGTCAGGGACTGAGCGCGCGGGCCGTCAGACAACAACCCGTGGAGGGGCGGTCATGAGCATCGCCAAGGTTTCCGAGATCACCGCGTCGTCCGCCAAATCGTTCGAGGATGCCGTGAGCAGCGGCATCAAGCGCGCCAGCAAGACGCTGGACAACATCAAGGGCGCATGGATCCAGGAGCAGGGCGTGGTCGTCGCCGACGGCAAGATCACGGAGTACCGCGTGAACATGAAGATTTCGTTCGTGTTGAAGGACTGAGCGGGCGTGGCCTGCACCCGCACGCAAGCGCATGCTGTGTGCGGGAGTCTGTGACAGGCGCTAGCGATCCGGCGCGCCGCCGTCACTGGCGGCGGGTGCCGCCGGCTTCCTGCCGGGATCGTTGCCGAGGAAACTCTGCGCCAGTTCGGGATAGAGTGAATCGGGGCAGATCACGCGCGAGGTGATGTAGGCCATGAACGCCGTTGCCATCAGCGGCAGCACCAGGCCGGTGTCCCGGGTCATCTCCATCACGATCACCAGGGCGGTGATTGGCGTTTGTACCACCCCCGTGAAGTAACCGACCATGCCGAGGATAATGATGGCGCCGACGTCGGTGCCGGGCATGAGCGGCGCCAGCGCCGAACCCAGGCCGGCGCCCGTCGCCAGCGACGGGGAGAAGATACCGCCGGGTATGCCGCTCAGGTAGGATCCCAGGGTTGCCAGCATCTTCAGCAGGGGGTAGCCGCTCGGCAACTCGCCGGCGCCGGTAATGACCATGCGCGCCTCCTGGTAGCCGGTGCCGAAGGTCAGGTTGCCGCTGAGCATGCCCGTCACCGCGATGAACACGCCGCACGTCGCCGCCAGCAGGTAGGGATGGCGCTGCGCCAGCGGCGCGATACGGCGGGTGCTCCAGATCAGGGTATGGCTGAAGAGCCCCCCCAGCAGTCCGCCCACGATGCCGCAGATCAGGACGGGCCGGATCGTTTCCAGCGGGGTCAGCGTGGCGGAGCTGAAGCCGAAATAGGCGTAGTTGCCCTGGATGATGACCGCGACAATGCCCGCCAGGAAGACCGCTGTCAGCAGGGTGCCGCTGGTCCTGGCCTCGAAGCTCTTGCTCATCTCCTCGATCGCGAACAGGATCCCGGCCAGGGGGGTGTTGAAGGCGGCGGCGATCCCTGCGGCACTGCCCGCAAGTATCAGGCCGCGATCCATGTAATGCATGGGAAAATTGGCGAACCGGCCGAGCGAGAACATGATCGACGCACCGATATGCACGGTGGGACCCTCGCGGCCGATGGCCGCCCCCGAGAACAGGCCGATGACGGTGAGCATGATCTTGCCGCAGGCGATACGCAGCGAGAGCACCCTGCTGCGGGTGGCGTGCTCCGTCATCGCGAGCGCCGCGATGGATTGCGGGATGCCGCTGCCCTGCGAGCCGGGAAACAGGGTGCGCGTCAGATAGGCCACAACGGCCAGCCCCAGCGGGCACACGACCAGTGGGGCGAATGCCCAGGCGTCGATCAGCGCATGAAAGCCGTCGTTGGCGAACTCGGCGGCGGCGGCGAAGGCGACGGCCACCAGGCCGACGGTCACGGCGCCGGCCCAGAACACCAGCCGCGTCTTCCAGGCGTCGGCGGAAAGCAGTTCCCTTCCGGTTGTCTTCAGGTGTCCGAACATGGCGGGGTCTGGATCGCGGAATCAGTTGTGAACGATACCCCGTGTGATTACGATTCAGCAAGTTGCCGACAACGGGCGGCAGGCGTGCCGGCCGGTGCGTGCCGCAATCGCGCCGTGCCGTCGTTTTATTTTTGCTAACAATCAACGTTTGCTGTAAAAAAATGCCCATGCAGATCAAGGTAGGTGTCGTTGGCGGGACCGGTTATACGGGCGTGGAGCTGCTCCGTTTGCTGGTTACCCATCCACAGGTCGAACTCGAGGTGATCACCTCGCGTACGGAGGCGGGTCGCCGGGTGGCGGACCTGTTCCCGAACCTGCGTGGCCACACGGAGCTGCGCTTCACGTTGCCCGCTGCCGGTGAGCTGGAATCCTGTGACGTGGTCTTCTTCGCCACCCCGAACGGCACGGCCATGACCCTGGTGCCCGCGCTGCTCGCCGCCGGGGTGCGCGTCATCGATCTGGCCGCCGACTTCCGCCTGCAGGACGCGGCGAGCTGGGAGCAGTGGTACGGCATGCCGCATGCCTGCCCGGAGCTGTTGGGCGAGGCGGTGTATGGATTGCCCGAACTCAACCGGTCCGCACTCGCGCAGGCCCGGCTGGTGGCGAATCCGGGCTGTTATCCGACCGCCGTCCAGCTCGGCTTTCTGCCGCTGCTCGAGGCCGGCCTGGTGGATACCGACCACCTCGTCGCGGATGCGAAATCGGGGGTCAGCGGGGCCGGCCGCAAGGCCGCCACCGGCTTCCTGCTGTGCGAGGCGAGCGAGAATTTCAAGGCCTATGCCGTGCCGGGTCACCGCCACCTGCCGGAGATCCGCCAGGGTCTGCAGCACATGGCCGGCGCACCGGTGGGGCTCACATTCGTTCCGCATCTCACCCCCATGATCCGCGGCATCCATGCCACCCTCTACGCGCGCCTGACCGCACCGGCAAGCGACCTGCAGGCGCTCTACGAGACACGCTATCGCGACGAATTCTTCGTCGACGTCATGCCGGCCGGCAGCCATCCGGAAACCCGCAGCGTGCGCGGTGCCAACCATTGCCGGCTGGCGGTTCACCGCCCCCAGCAGGGCGATACCGTGGTCGTCCTCGCGGTGATCGACAATCTGGTAAAGGGTGCCGCCGGCCAGGCGATACAGAACATGAACGTGATGTTCGGGCTTGCGGAACCGACCGGTCTGGCCGATATCGCATTACTGCCCTGAGGTGCCGTGGCGCGCGGCTGCCGCGAGCCGCACCAGCGGGGCGCTGGACCACGGAGAGACAGGCGGGGCGCTGGTCCGTTCCGCAACAGGTTCATGAACCGTACCCTCATAACACGGCTGGCCGGTCTGGCCGGGATCCTCGCACTGCTGGCCTATACCGGCTGGCGGCTCTACGACCTGGGCAAGCTGCGTGGCGTGAGCGAACTGCAGGCCCTGCGCACCGAAAACGCGACGCTGGAACGGCAGAACAAGGAACTCGCTGCCGATGCCGAAGACCTGCGCGAGCGGGTCGCCATCCTCGAACGCTCCAGCCAGATCGACCGCGAGGCGGCGCAGTCGGTCAAGGCGGACCTCGGCCAGCTCGAGGAGGAACTGCAGGCGACGCGCGAGGAGGTCGAGTTCTACCGCGGCATCGTGGCGCCGGGCGACGTGAACCCGGGCTTGCATATCCACCGCTTCACGCTGGAGCACGGCAAGGCGGCGGGCGAATACCACTTCGATCTCGTGCTGACCCAGCTCAAGCGCAACGATCAGTACGTCAGCGGCGAGGTGGACTGGAAGATCGCCGGCCGGATCGCGGGCGAGCGCGGGGCGCTGACGCTGGTCGACGTCACCCGGCCGGCGACCCAGCACCTGAAGTTCCGCTTCCGCTATTTCCAGGATCTCGCGGGGACGATTACCCTGCCGGGCGATTTCGAGGCCGAGCGCGTGGTGCTGACCATTCGTCCGGAAGGCAAGGGTAAACAGGAGCCGGTGGTGCAGCAATTCGACTGGCCCTAGGCCGGCGGGTGCTGCGGCGTGCGGCGGGTTAACACAGGAGAAGGCATATGTTTGGAGACAGCAAGAAGCCCAAGAGCGGCGGCGCAAGGGTCGATACCATCATCGGCCAGCAGACCCGGATCGAGGGTGATATCCACTTCACCGGCGGCCTGCATGTCGATGGCATGATCAAGGGCAACATCATTGCCGAGGCCGGGTCCGCATCGGTACTGACCGTCAGCGAGCACGGCCGGATCGAGGGCGACGTGCGCGTGCCTACCGTCATACTCAACGGTACCGTCAGCGGCGATGTCCGTTCCGGCGAACGGATCGAGCTGGCCGCGCGGGCCGAGGTTACCGGTGATGTCTACTACAACCTCATCGAAATGGCGATGGGCGCCGCGGTCAATGGCAGCCTCGTGCACCAGGTGGCGCAGACGACGGCGCCGGCCGGAAAGGGCACCGCCGCCCAGGGTGGCGGCAAATCCGCGGTGGTCAGTTTCGAGCGCGAGGCGCCGGCGGAGCCGGGTCTCGGCAAGGAGAAAACTTGACCGAATTACTCGGGATATCCATACTTGCCGGCATCCGAGTGAACCTTTTTTTGACGAGGCAGTGATTTCATGAACGAGGCAGCAACCGCGACGGATGTCGATATCACCTTTACCGACGCCGCGGCGGGCAAGGTCAAGCGATTGATCGATGAGGAAAATAATCCGAATCTGAAGCTGAGGATCTACATCACCGGCGGTGGCTGCTCAGGTTTCCAGTACGGTTTTTCCTTTGACGAGAACATCACCGAGGGTGATATCACGGTCGAGAACGGCGGCGTCGCCCTGGTGATCGATCCCATGAGCTACCAGTACCTGATCGGCGCCGAGGTCGATTACAGCGAAGGCCTGCAGGGGGCGCAATTCGTGGTGCGCAACCCCAACGCGACCACCACCTGCGGCTGCGGTTCGTCGTTCTCCGTCTGAGCGCCGCACACCCGGACTGTGGCGGGGGCCTGCGGGCCCCCGCGCTGTTTCCGGTGTAAGGCCTCAGTGCCGGAACAGCCTACCCAGTACCACGGCCGCGCGTGCGCCGGTGACCGCCGGGATATTGCCCGGCAGCCCGCGCAGGTGGCGTTGGGCCAGCCAGCCGAAGGTGAGCGCCTCCACCCAGTCGGGGTCCACGCCGGCCGCCGCGGTGGATTCGACGCTGATCCCGGGCAATGCAGCCGCCAGCCGTTGCAGCAGCAGCGGGTTGTGCACGCCGCCGCCACACACCAGTACCCGCGTTGCCGCGGCGGCATGGTTGCCGATCGCGGTGGCGATGCTGCGTGCCGTCAGCTCGCACAGGGTCGCCTGGACATCCTGGGCGGAACAGGCGCTAGCCGCGCCGGCCGCTTCCAGCCAGGCGGCATTGAAATACTCGCGGCCGGTGCTCTTCGGTGGCGGCTGGCTGAAATAGGCATCGGCCAGCAGCTGCTCCAGCAGTGCGGTGTCGACCTGGCCACCTGCCGCCCAGCGACCGCCCTCATCCATGCGCGTCCCGAGGTGGCGCGTGGCCCAGATATCCATGAGGGTATTGCCGGGGCCGGTGTCGAAGCCGCGTACTGGCTGGCCGCTCTGCGACGGCGGCAGTACGGTGATGTTGGCGATGCCGCCGATGTTGAGCACGACGCGGGTCTCCCCGGTGGTGCTGAATGCCGCCTGGTGAAAGGCGGGGACCAGCGGCGCGCCCTGGCCGCCGGCCGCGATATCCGCCGTGCGGAAGTCGGCGACCACGTCGATCCCGGTGCGCTGGCTGATGGTGCGGGGAGCGCCGATCTGCAGGGAGTACGGGGCCGGCGCATTCGGTTCGTGCCGTATGGTCTGGCCGTGACTGCCGATCGCGATCACGTCGCCGGGTGCGACGCCGGCCTGTGCGAGCAGGGCATTGGCGGCGTTGGCAAAGGCTTCGCCGACGGCGATGTCGAGCGCTTCCAGGCTGCCCGTATGCGGATCGTCGAGCAGCAGGGCGGCATCCAGCGCCCGGCGCAGCTCGGCGGAGTAACTGCCCGCGTGGGTGGCGAGGAGCCGGGGCCGGGGTGTGCCGCAATCGAGCAGCGCCGCGTCGACGCCGTCCATGCTGGTTCCGGAAATCAGTCCGACGAACAGCTCTGCCATGGCGGGAGGCGGCGGGCAGGTCGGGGCAGCGGCGGACCTACTGGGTGCTGGCGAGCTGGACGTCGCGGACCAGGTCGAGTTGTGCCATGAGCGCCTCGGCCTTCTGCTCGAAATCGGCGCGGTACTTGCCGTCCAGCGGTTCGGCGCCCGGCAGCTTCACGCGCAGCGGATCGCGGTGCACGCCGTCGATCCGGAACTCGTAGTGCAGATGCGGCCCCGTGGCCAGTCCCGTGCTGCCGACATAGCCGATGATCTGACCCTGCTTGACGCGGCTGCCGGTCGTGAGGCCGCCGCGGTACTTGGACATGTGCGCGTAGAGTGTACTGTACTTGTTGCCGTGCTGGATGATGATGGTGTTGCCATAGCCGCCTTTGCGGCCCAGATGCACGATCTTGCCGTCACTGGTGGCCTTGATCGGGGTGCCGGTGGCGGCGGCGTAATCGACGCCCTTGTGCGCACGGATCTTGTTGAGCACGGGATGTTTGCGGCCCAGGCTGAAGCCGGAGCTGATACGGCTGAACTCCACGGGCGTGCGCAGGAAGGCCTTGCGCATGCTCTTGCCGTCCAGTGAGTAGTAGTCGGTCTTACCGCCGGCATCGGTATAGCGCACCGCCTGGTAGCGCTTGCCCTGGTTGATGAACTCTGCGGCCAGGATGGTGCCGTTACCGATGTTCTCGCCGTCCACATACATTTCCTGGTAGAGGACAGTGAAGCGGTCACCCTTGCGGATGTCGAGCGCGAAGTCGATGTCCCAGCCGAAGATGCCGGCCAGCTCCATGGTCAGGCTGTCGGCCAGGCCGGCCTTGCCGGCGGCGGTGAACAGCGAGCTGTCGATCACGCCGCTGGCATTCTTGTGGCGGAATTCCGGAGTGCGGGTGACCGTGCTGATATCGAATGTGTCGTCCTGGCGTGCGATCTCGAGGGTATTGAGTTCGTCTATCGGATAGCTCAGCCCCAGCAGGCCCTGTTCGCTGCTGGACTGGATGCGCAGTGTCTGGCCCGGATAGATCTTCTTCAGGTTCTCGACCGGTCCGCCCTGGTCCAGCAGCGCCTGCAGCTGCTGCGGGGGGATGTCGAAGCGCGCGAAGATGGCCGCAAGACTGTCGCCGCGCTTCACGGTGACTTCCTGCCACAGCGCGAGCGGCTCGGTGTGCGCCGGGGCAGTCGCCGGTTGCGTTTCCGGCAACGGCAATTCGCGGGCCGTATCCTGCGCCGTGGTGGCCGCCAGGGCCGTCGCTGCCGGCTGCGCCTCGAGCGCGGCCGGACCCGCCTGCGGTGCCGTGGCCGCCGGCGGCAGCGAGAGTACGGTGTCCTGCGCCGTGCGCGCGCTGTGGATGCGCGGGTAGCTCAGTGCCAGCGCCGTCATGACGGCTATGCTGGCCAGCAGGAGGAGGAGGGACCTGTCGAATATCGCCCCGATTCTGGATGCCCCGTTCAGCGACTTGATGTCGCGCTTGCTAAGGTACTCGGTAGTCACGATAAGCCCTTGTAAAGGTTTGGCATAAGTTAAACCCAGAGCGATGGCCGGTCAACAGGTCAATAAGCCTGTATCGCCTGCTGCGGCGGTGATCTTGAGTCGTATTCCCGCCGGGGCCCGGCGCATCTGGCCGGATGCGTATGTTAATCTCTGCTGCTGCTGCTGTGGGGAGAATTTCATTCATGTCGAAGTCCGAAGCGCTGGCGCAGATACGCCGTGGTGTGCATGAACTGCTGGTTGAGGCGGAGCTCGTCGAGCGGCTGCAAACCGGGGTGCCGCTGCGGGTCAAGGCGGGTTTCGATCCGACCGCGCCCGATCTGCACCTGGGGCATACGGTGCTGATCAACAAGCTGCGCCAGTTCCAGGAACTCGGGCACGAGGTGCTGTTCCTGATCGGGGACTTCACCGGCATGATCGGCGACCCGACCGGCAAGAACGTCACGCGCAAGCCGCTCACGCGCGAGGAAGTGCTGGCCAACGCGGCCACCTACGAGCACCAGATCTACAAGATCCTGGATCCGGAACGGACCACGGTCATGTTCAACTCGCAGTGGATGGGCGCTATGAGTGCGGCCGATCTCATCCAGATCGCGGCGAAGTACACCGTCGCGCGCATGCTCGAGCGCGACGATTTCAGCAAGCGCTATGCCGCCAACCAGCCGATTGCCGTGCACGAATTTCTCTACCCGCTGATCCAGGGCTACGACTCGGTGGCCATGCGCTCGGATGTCGAACTCGGCGGCACCGACCAGAAATTCAACCTGCTGGTCGGGCGCGAGCTGCAGAAGCACTACGGGCAGCGCCCGCAGACGATAATCACCATGCCGATCCTCGAGGGGCTCGACGGCGTGCAGAAGATGTCGAAGTCGCTCAACAACTACATCGGGATCAACGAGCCGCCGGAAGAGATGTTCGGCAAGCTCATGTCGATCTCGGACGGCCTGATGTGGCGTTATTTCGAGCTGCTGAGTTTCCGGCCCCTGTCCGAGATCGAGCAGCTGCGGCGCGACGTCGCGGCGGGCGCCAACCCGCGCGACATCAAGTTCCAGCTCGGGCGCGAGATCGTGGCGCGCTTCCATGACGGGCCGGCGGCAGAGGCGGCCCAGGCGGCGTTCATTGCACGCTTCCAGCAGGGCGCGCTGCCGGATGATATGCCGGATGTGACCCTGCAGTCGCCTGCCGCAGGGCTCGGCATCGGCAACCTGCTCAAGCAGGCCGGCCTGGTGGAGAGCACCTCGGAGGCCTTCCGCCTGATCCGCCAGGGTGCGGTGCGCTGTGACGGGGAGCGCATCGAGGACCGGAATCTCTCGTTCCTGCCCGGCGCTACCCATGTGTTCCAGGTGGGCAAGCGCCGCTTCGCGCGCGCAACCCTAATCTCGGATTGAACATGGGGTTGCCCGCCCGGCGCGCGGGGTGAAAATTTGTTGTAAACGGCTCTACCTTTCCCGTGGGACTGCGGCTATACTGGTTGACCCAGCCGGGTGTTTTTCTCAGCACCCCATCCGGGGTTGCGGGCACGAAGGCATCACGATTATTTTCTCGAATCGGGTGTTGACGGGGCTGGAATCGTGCGTATAATTTGCGCTCCTTGTCGGGCACCGTTCCTGGCAACTGCTCTTTAAAAATTCGATCAGGTAATTTGTGTGGGCGCTCACGTCGACAGGTTGCGTATGCAACAAATTTCGATGAGAGTGTCTGATGTCCGGCAACGGACGTCAATTTAGACAGTAATCATCGAGCAAGGATCCGGTTGCTCCTAAAAGCAACCAAGCAAACTTGAAGTGAAGAGTTTGATCCTGGCTCAGATTGAACGCTGGCGGCATGCCTAACACATGCAAGTCGAACGGCAGCGCGGGCTTCGGCCTGGCGGCGAGTGGCGGACGGGTGAGTAATGCATAGGAATCTGCCCAGTAGCGGGGGACAACCTGGGGAAACTCAGGCTAATACCGCATACGCCCTACGGGGGAAAGCGGGGGACCTTCGGGCCTCGCACTATTGGATGAGCCTATGTCAGATTAGCTTGTTGGTGGGGTAAAGGCCTACCAAGGCGACGATCTGTAGCTGGTCTGAGAGGACGATCAGCCACACTGGGACTGAGACACGGCCCAGACTCCTACGGGAGGCAGCAGTGGGGAATATTGGACAATGGGCGAAAGCCTGATCCAGCAATGCCGCGTGTGTGAAGAAGGCCTGCGGGTTGTAAAGCACTTTCAGTAGGGAGGAAACTGTAACGGAACAATACCCGTTACCTTGACGTTACCTACAGAAGAAGCACCGGCTAACTCTGTGCCAGCAGCCGCGGTAACTATAGAGGGTGCAAGCGTTAATCGGAATTACTGGGCGTAAAGCGCGCGTAGGCGGCCAAGCCAGTCGGATGTGAAAGCCCCGGGCTTAACCTGGGAATTGCATTCGATACTACTTGGCTAGAGTGTGGTAGAGGGAAGCGGAATTCCAGGTGTAGCGGTGAAATGCGTAGATATCTGGAGGAACATCAGTGGCGAAGGCGGCTTCTGGACTAACACTGACGCTGAGGTGCGAAAGCGTGGGGAGCAAACAGGATTAGATACCCTAGTAGTCCACGCCGTAAACGATGTCAACTAGACGTTGGGGGGTTTAACCCCCTTAGTGTCGCAACTAACGCATTAAGTTGACCGCCTGGGAGTACGGCCGCAAGGTTAAAACTCAAAGGAATTGACGGGGGCCCACAAGCGGTGGAGCATGTGGTTTAATTCGATGCAACGCGAAGAACCTTACCTGCCCTTGACATTGACAGAACCCTGCAGAGATGCGGGGGTGCCTTCGGGCCTGGAAAACAGGTGCTGCATGGCTGTCGTCAGCTCGTGTCGTGAGATGTTGGGTTAAGTCCGCAACGAGCGCAACCCTTGTCCCTAGTTGCCAGCATTCAGTTGGGCACTCTAGGGAGACTGCTGATGTCAAACCGGAGGAAGGTGGGATGACGTCAAGTCATCATGGCCCTTATGGGCAGGGCTACACGTGCTACAATGGTCGGTACAGAGGGTTGCCAACCCGCGAGGAGCCTAATCTCACAAAGCCGGTCGTAGTCCGGATTGCAGTCTGCAACTCGACTGCATGAAGTCGGAATCGCTAGTAATCGTAGATCAGCATGCTGCGGTGAATACGTTCCCGGGCCTTGTACACACCGCCCGTCACACCATGGGAGTGGGTTGCAAAAGAAGTAGGTAGCTTAACCTTCGGGAGGGCGCTTACCACTTTGTGATTCATGACTGGGGTGAAGTCGTAACAAGGTAGCCCTAGGGGAACCTGGGGCTGGATCACCTCCTTTAAAGAGAATGCGTCGCAGCCAGCGGCGTGAGCTCCCACACAAGTTACCTGATCAAGTGAATAGGCTGTAGGAATGCAACGGCCGTCAGTCTTATGCTCTGCAATGGGCCGGACCGGCGTATGCGCACACCGGGTCTGTAGCTCAGTTGGTTAGAGCGCACCCCTGATAAGGGTGAGGTCGGTGGTTCAAATCCACCCAGACCCACCACTTTCGCGCAGCTCTTCGTTGAAGCGATGCTCGTTTATCCCAATAAACTTCGCATCTCTTCGCCTCGATCTGCACAAAAGTCCGAATATCGGCTTAGAACGAGCACTTTGTTCTTAGGCATGGCGCACGAGCGATGAGATAGGGAATGTGCTGCAAGGTACCATGACCCACGAAAGTGAGTGCAACGCGGCATAAGGGCAAAAGGCGAGGTTATAAGGGGCCATAGCTCAGCTGGGAGAGCACCTGCTTTGCAAGCAGGGGGTCGTCGGTTCGATCCCGACTGGCTCCACCATACCGCAGCCTGGTCGTCAGTCCTGAGCAACCTGTCGAGGTTGTTCACGACTGATCACCGTAATCAGTACTGTTCTTTAACAATTCGGAAAGTTGTAAATAGGCGCGAGGCAAGCCCCTCTCAAGAGCTTGCCTCATAGAAACGAATTTGTGATGAATTCGTTTCGGGTATGTTACATTTGTAAACGAGTAACCAGTTAGTCAGCATATAACCTGTCGCAGCGATGAAACTTGCATTGCTACGACGAAGTCAAGGTTTGGCGCAGATCATGGTTTCGAGTGCAAGGTGCGCGATGAGCGAGGCCCAGGTGTACACATGTACATGAGGACCGAGCGAAGAGCTGGCACAATCGGAAACAGGATCAAGCATAAACGACTAGCAGGGTTATATGGTCAAGTGACTAAGCGCGCACGGTGGATGCCTAGGCAGTAGGAGGCGATGAAGGACGTAGTAGTCTGCGATAACTGGTGAGCTGACAAACAAGCTTTGACCCGGAGATTTCCGAATGGGGCAACCGGCACTTCTGGTGGTCATCCGTACCTGAATACATAGGGTGCGGAAGCGAACCCGGGGAACTGAAACATCTAAGTACCCGGAGGAAAAGAAATCAATTGAGATTCCCTTAGTAGCGGCGAGCGAACGGGGAGCAGCCCTTAAGCGGGCATTACTTTAGTCGAACGGTCTGGAAAGTCCGGCCATAGTGGGTGATAGCCCCGTAGGCAAAAGGATGTAATGCGTGAAATCGAGTAGGTCGGGACACGTGTTATCTTGACTGAATATGGGGGGACCATCCTCCAAGGCTAAATACTACCTACTGACCGATAGTGAACCAGTACCGTGAGGGAAAGGCGAAAAGAACCCCGGAGAGGGGAGTGAAATAGAACCTGAAACCGTGTGCGTACAAGCAGTGGGAGCCCCTTCGGGGGTGACTGCGTACCTTTTGTATAATGGGTCAGCGACTTACTTTCAGTGGCAAGGTTAACCGTGACAGGGGAGCCGTAGGGAAACCGAGTCTGAATAGGGCGATTGAGTCTCTGGGAGTAGACCCGAAACCGGGCGATCTATCCATGGCCAGGCTGAAGGTGGGGTAATGCCCACTGGAGGGCCGAACCGGGATCTGTTGAAAAAGATTCGGATGAGCTGTGGATGGGAGTGAAAGGCTAATCAAGCTCGGAGATAGCTGGTTCTCCTCGAAAGCTATTTAGGTAGCGCCTCGTGTATCACTTCCGGGGGTAGAGCACTGTTATGGCTAGGGGTCATCCCGACTTACCAAACCTGGCAAACTCCGAATACCGGAAAGTGCGAGCACGGAGACACACGGCGGGTGCTAACGTCCGTCGTGAAGGGAAACAACCCAGACCGCCAGCTAAGGTCCCCAAATCACAGCTCAGTGGGAAACGATGTGGGAAGGCCCAGACAGCCAGGAGGTTGGCTTAGAAGCAGCCATCCTTTAAAGAAAGCGTAATAGCTCACTGGTCGAGTCGGCCTGCGCGGAAGATTTAACGGGGCTTAAGCAGTGTACCGAAGCTGCGGATGCAGCTTGTTTGCATGGTAGAGGAGCGTTCTGTACGCCTGCGAAGGTGAACCGTAAGGTTTGCTGGAGGTATCAGAAGTGCGAATGCTGACATGAGTAACGATAATGCGGGTGAAAAACCACGCCAGCCAAAGTTTCCTGCGCAACGTTAATCGGCGCAGGGTGAGTCGGTACCTAAGGCGAGGCCGAAAGGCGTAGTCGATGGAAAACAGGTTAATATTCCTGTACCTGTTATTACTGCGATGAGGGGACGAAGGCTAGACCAGCCGGGTGTTGGATGTCCCGGTTCAAGCGAGTAGGGAGTGTTCCTAGGCAAATCCGGGGACACAATCCTGAGACGTGATAACGAGCTTCCATGTGAAGCGAAGTGGTTGATGCCATGCTTCCAGGAAAAGCCTCTAAGCTTCAGGTAATAACAGACCGTACCCCAAACCGACACAGGTGGGTGAGGAGAGAATCCTAAGGCGCTTGAGAGAACTCGGGTGAAGGAACTAGGCAAAATGGTACCGTAACTTCGGGAGAAGGTGCGCCCCTGACGGTGATGAGACTTGCTCTCTAAGCTGTTGGGGGTCGCAGAAACCAGGTGGCTGCGACTGTTTATCAAAAACACAGCACTCTGCAAACACGAAAGTGGACGTATAGGGTGTGACGCCTGCCCGGTGCCGGAAGGTTAATTGATGGGGTCAGCCGCAAGGCGAAGCTCTTGATCGAAGCCCCGGTAAACGGCGGCCGTAACTATAACGGTCCTAAGGTAGCGAAATTCCTTGTCGGGTAAGTTCCGACCTGCACGAATGGCGTAACATGGCTACACTGTCCACCAGAGACTCAGTGAAATTGAACTCGCTGTTAAGATGCAGCGTACCGCGGCTAGACGGAAAGACCCCGTGCACCTTTACTACAGCTTTGCATGAACTTTGAACCTGTTTGTGTAGGATAGGTGGGAGGCTTTGAAGCGGGACGCCAGTTCGCGTGGAGCCAACCTTGAAATACCACCCTGGTATGTTTGAGGTTCTAACTTAGGCCCGTTATCCGGGTCGGGGACAGTGTATGGTGGGTAGTTTGACTGGGGCGGTCTCCTCCCAAAGAGTAACGGAGGAGCGCGAAGGTACCCTCAGCGCGGTCGGACATCGCGCAATGAGTGCAAAGGCATAAGGGAGCTTAACTGCAGACTGACAGGTCGAGCAGGTGCGAAAGCAGGCTTTAGTGATCCGGTGGTTCTGCATGGAAGGGCCATCGCTCAACGGATAAAAGGTACGCCGGGGATAACAGGCTGATTCCTCCCAAGAGTCCATATCGACGGGGGAGTTTGGCACCTCGATGTCGGCTCATCACATCCTGGGGCTGTAGCCGGTCCCAAGGGTATGGCTGTTCGCCATTTAAAGTGGTACGCGAGCTGGGTTCAGAACGTCGTGAGACAGTTCGGTCCCTATCTGCCGTGGGCGTTGGAGATTTGAGAGGAGCTGCTCCTAGTACGAGAGGACCGGAGTGGACGATCCTCTGGTGTTCCGGTTGTCACGCCAGTGGCATTGCCGGGTAGCTATGATCGGACGGGATAACCGCTGAAAGCATCTAAGCGGGAAGCCCCCTCAAGATGAGATCTCACTGGGACCTCGAGTCCCCTGAAGGGCCGTTGAAGACTACGACGTTGATAGGCCGGATGTGGAAGCGTAGCAATGCGTGAAGCTAACCGGTACTAATTGCCCGTGAGGCTTGACCATATAACACCCAAGCAGTTGGTGTTATGACTGGTTACAGGCAACATACTTCGCCTTTACAACTTTTCGAAATTCATGAAGCGCGGTGCGGCTTGATTTGAAGCTGGATCCCGGAACACGTCCGGGACCTTTTGAATCGCTCCGCTCTTCAAAACGGTTTGCCTGGCGGCATTAGCAAGCGGGAACCACCCGATCCCATCCCGAACTCGGAAGTGAAACTGCTTAGCGCCGATGATAGTGTGGGGTTTCCCCATGTGAAAGTAGGTCACTGCCAGGCTTTTATTCTGAACCCCTGCAATCATGGATTGCAGGGGTTTTTATTTTGCAGACTCGAGACGGAGTGGAATTCCTGCCACCAGCAGCTGCAGCCCGCGCGCTGCCAGAACCTTCACCCGGGACGCCGGCAATCAGGTCCCGGGACTTGCAACTGTCGCCGATGGCCATATATTTTGTGGGTAACACTGCTGTAGAAAACGAGAATACTGGGTCAGACAGGCGTTGTTTCTGATGCGTGGCTGAAGTCAGCGACTCCAGAGCAGAAGCCCGGCTCTGGCCCCGGTTCTCAGCGTATGAATGTGCAGGAGTCCATTTTATGCCGACCTATGACTATCGCTGCGCCGCCAATGCGCGCGTCGTTGAAGTGAATCACCGTATGAACGAAACGCTCAGGACCTGGGGCGAATTGTGCGCGCAGGCCGGCATCGAGCCGGGGGATACCGCCGTCGATGCGCCGGTGGAACGCCTCGCCACCGGCGGTCAGGTCGTGCGCAGTTCGAGCCTGGGTGATGCGCCCGCGCCAGCCTGCAGCAGTGGTCCCTGCTGCGGTGGCGGTATGTGCGGCATGCAGTAAGCGTGCGTCGGCAGTCCCGCGGGGACGGCCGGTGTCATTCCAGCTTGTTTGACTGTATGCTTGCCGCGTGCAGCGGCAGGGCAGCTAGCGGGCGGGAGGTCCGGCTTGGTCGATGAAGAGACAAGGCCTGAGCAGGTCGTCGAAATCCAGTACCGCATTTCGAATGCGGACGGGCAGGTGCAGCGCTATACAATCCGACTGGACCGCCTGACCGCACGGCTGCTGAATACGCCACCCGCGAATCCGCCTGCATGGACCCGCCTGAACGTCTGCCAGTGCGAGAACTGTCCGCTGGATGTCGCCAACCATCCGCACTGCCCGCTGGCGCTCCAGGTGGCCCACGTCGTTGACGACTGGGCCAGCGCGTTTTCCTTCCTGACCGTCGACTACAGCGTCACTACCCAGGAACGGCAGTTCTCCGGGAACACCGAGGCGCGCAGGATTCTCGGCTCCCTGCTTGGCTTGATCATGGCTACGAGCGACTGCCCTCGCATGCAGTTCCTGCGACCGCTGGCGCGTTTTCATCTGCCGCTGGCCAGCCCCGAGGAAACCGCGTTCCGGGCGCTGTCAGCCTACCTGCTCGAACAGTATTTCCTCGCCCCGGAAAAAAAGTCGACCGAGACATTCGACAGTTTTATCGAGCGCTACACCGAACTCCAGACCGTCAATATCGGCCTGGCGGCGCGTATCAAGCAGGCGAGCCGGGAAGACGCCGTCATCGATGCCATGCTGGGGCTGGACCTGCTGGCGCACCGGGTGCCGTTTTTCGCCCGCGAAACCGTGGAATCGCTGCGTCCGCTGTTTGCCTTTCCGGCCTGCGAGGTCAGCTGATAGCGGGCGTCACGGCCAGCAGTACGGTTGCCGCTGTCTGTCCGGGGGGCCGGATCGCTTCCCTCCCTCCGCTGGCCTGCTGCAGGAAATACGCTGGCGCTAGCTGCCGGCCCCAACGCGGTTGCGCATCCCCCTGTCACGCCACTTTCCCCTGCAGCACAGCCTGAGCGCGCCAATCTGGCGTTGTGCGAGGTTGTGATCCCGCCGCCGGTTGGCAGATCAGTTTCGACCGCCGCGCGCCTGCTGCCTTCCGCCTGCGTCTCGATCCGGCTGCGCCGAAGACCGTTCTGCCGGGCAGATTCCGCTTGCAACTCATGCGCTTTCGAGCATTGCGGCAGTCTCATGGACGGGCCGCAGCGGCCGGCCCGGCGTGGGCCCGGCCGCTCGATTGCGCCGGAGTGCGCCTGATGCATAGGCATGCGTCTATGCTGCGTCTAAGAAAAATCGATTAGTAATGATTCAACGCCCTGCCTAGACTTTTTTTCATATTCACACTTGATGACTGATTCACTCACCTGGATATGAAAGGAGTTGGCAATGGCCTCGAAATCATACGATGCAGGCGTTAAAGAATATCGCGATATGTACTGGACCCCGGACTACGTTCCGCTGGACACCGATCTGCTCGCCTGCTTCAAGTGTACCGGACAACCGGGCGTGCCGCGCGAGGAAGTCGCCGCTGCAGTCGCCGCCGAATCTTCCACGGGTACCTGGAGTACCGTGTGGTCGGAGCTGCTGACCGACCTCGAATACTACAAGGGTCGTGCCTACCGCATCGAGGATGTGCCGGGCGATTCCGAATCTTTCTATGCCTTCGTGGCCTATCCCATCGACCTGTTCGAAGAGGGATCAGTCGTGAACGTGCTGACGTCGCTGGTCGGCAATGTTTTCGGATTCAAGGCCTTGCGCCACCTGCGTCTGGAGGATATCCGCTTCCCGATTGCCTTCATCAAGACCTGTGGCGGCCCGCCGGCCGGCATCCAGGTCGAGCGCGACCGTCTCAACAAGTACGGGCGCCCGATGCTGGGCTGCACCATCAAGCCGAAACTCGGCCTGTCGGCGAAGAACTACGGCCGTGCCGTGTATGAATGTCTGCGCGGCGGTCTGGACCTGACCAAGGACGACGAGAACGTCAACTCGCAGCCGTTCATGCGCTGGCGCGATCGCTTCGAGTTCGTCGCCGAGGCGATCCAGAAGGCCGAGCAGGAAACCGGCGAGCGCAAAGGTCATTACCTGAACGTGACCGCGGCCACGCCGGAAGACATGTACGAGCGCGCCGAGTTCGCCAAGGAACTCCGCATGCCGATCATCATGCATGACTTCCTGACCGGTGGTTTCACGGCGAATACCGGCCTGGCCAACTGGTGCCGCAAGAACGGCATGCTGCTGCACATCCATCGTGCGATGCACGCGGTGATCGACCGTCATCCGAAGCACGGTATCCACTTCCGTGTGCTCGCCAAGTGTCTGCGCCTGTCCGGCGGCGATCACCTGCACACCGGTACCGTGGTCGGCAAGCTCGAGGGCGATCGCGCATCGACCCTGGGCTTCGTCGACCAGCTGCGCGAATCCTTCGTTCCGGAAGACCGTTCACGCGGTGTCTTCTTCGACCAGGACTGGGGTTCCATGCCGGGCGTATTCGCGGTCGCCTCCGGCGGTATCCATGTCTGGCACATGCCGGCACTGGTCACCATCTTCGGCGATGACTCGGTGTTGCAGTTCGGCGGTGGCACGCAGGGTCACCCCTGGGGCAACGCGGCCGGTGCCGCAGCCAACCGCGTCGCCCTGGAGGCCAGCGTCAAGGCGCGCAACCAGGGGCGCGAGATCGAGAAGGAGGCGCGCGACATCCTAACCGAGGCCGCGCGCTACAGCCCCGAGCTGGCGATCGCCATGGAGACCTGGAAGGAGATCAAGTTCGAGTTCGAGACCGTTGACAAGCTGGACGTCTCCTGAGCAGTGGAACCCGAGAACGCGGAATTTTGACAAACACAGAGGATAGTTTCATGTCCATGAACAATCAGCAGATGGGTGATTTCCAAACTTCACAGACCCTGGAGACCTTCGGTTTCCTGCCCAAATTCAGCCAGGATGAAGTCTACGACCAGATCGCCTACCTGGTCTCCCAGGGCCTGACGCCGGCCATCGAGCATGAGCATCCGGGCGCTTCGGCCAACCATTACTGGACCATGTGGAAGCTGCCGATGTTCGGCGAGCAGGATCCCGTGCGCGTCATGGAAGAGCTGGAGAACTGCCGCCGCAACTACCCGGATCATCACGTCCGTCTGATCGGGTATGACAACTACACCCAGAGCCAGGGCCTGTCGTTCGTCGTCTTCGAGGGACGAGTCGACGGCCGGTGACTGCCGGCAGGGATACGGCGATCAGGTAACCGATAAAGGCATCGATCAACCACAACGGTAAAAAAGGCGGAACTCAGCATGGCACACGTTGCGATGGCAAACTCAGGTAACGGTCGGTCGGTTGCGCTGGAGCGGCGCAAGGCCCTGTCCAGTGGCGGCAAGGCGGCGTTGCAGGGCAACGCCGGCGGCGCCGTGCAGTCAGGCAGCCCGCAGTCTGCCGGCGCTGCGTCAGCCGCAACGGCCCGACCCGCAGCGGGTACGCCTGCCCGAAGCCAGGGTGGCAGCGCCCGGTCAGCCTCGCTGGCGCGCCGCAAGGCAATGTCCAGTCGTGGCAAGACGGCGGTGCAGGGCCATGACCGTATCCGTACCGGTACCCGCCAGCAACCGGAGCAGTCCGGGGCGCGCAGCGCCGCTGCGGCGCCGCAGCGGGATTGCGGCTGTGGCTGTGGCAGTTCCGGCAAGGCCGGGTCGGCCGGGCCTGATGTGAAAGAGGCAACTTCCGGTACCGCAACCCGGTCGGCCCGCGCCCGCATGATCCGACGCCCGCAGACTGCTTCCGGCACCGCCAAGGTGGCCGCGCTGGCGCGTCGCAAGGCGTTGTCCACGCGCGGCAAGGCCGGTATGGCCGACAGCACGATGAGTGCGGCCCAGGCGGTGCGGGCCGGCAACCCGAAACTGTCCGGGCGTGAGCTGGCACAGGTGCTGCGCGAGCAGCGCAGCCGCCGCGGCAATGCCGGCCAGAAAAAAGCCGCGCCCAGCGGCCGGCAGCGCAAGCGGCCTGAGCCCGGCGTGGGTGCCGCGCAGGATGCGCCGTGGAAGGTCGGGGCCAGCCAGACCAGCAGCGGGCAGACCGTGACCGGTACCATGGTCGGACGCAATAACACGATGACCGGTGACGAACCGAGTACCTGCCGCACGATTACCGGTACCGAGTACCTGGGCGCCGACATCTTCACCAAGTTCTGCCAGAGCGACGCGAAGGCGACAACCGCGCGCAAGGTCAGCGTGACCACGACCTCGCATGGCAATGCGATCAGCGGTAACCGTATGGGACGCGCTAGCAATGTCACCGGCAACGAACCGGGCACCTGCAAGCGCGTGACGGGCGCGGAATATGTCGGTGCAGAGCAGACGCAGGGCTACTGCGGCGAGCTTGCCAGGAAGACGCCGCGCAAGGTCTCGATGGCGGAGACCATGAAGGGCAAACCGGTCACCGGCAACAACGTCGGTCGCAGCGAGAAGGTCACCGGTGACGAGTACGGCATGCGCCGGCTGCTCACAGGGACCCAGTACAGCCAGCCGGCCGATATCGGTAGTGCGCCGGCCAAGGTCGGCAGCAGCGGCACGCTGCGCGGCGGCAGTGTCACCGGCACCATGATCGGACGCCGTGACCGCATGACCGGAGACGAAGCCGGCAGCTGCCGCAACGTGACCGGCGATGATTACGTCGGTAAGGAACAATACAGCGGATTCTGCCAGTCGACGCCGCAACCGCAGGATCGCAAGGTCGGAGTCTCGCAGACCCTGCAGGGTCTCGCGGTGACCGGCAGCCTGGCCGGACGTTCGCGTCGTGTCACCGGCGATGAACCCGGTACCTGCAAATCGGTGACCGGGACGCCTTACGCAGGCAGTGACCAGTACCGGGAATACTGCGAGCCGCAACAGGCAGCCGCTGCGCAGGCGCGCCTGCAGCCGGCCGCCCGGACCTGGGGCAAGCCCATGACGGGCCAGCAACCGGGCATCGGCGGCACGTTGACCGGCGCCGGCAAGGGTGCCTGCGAACCGGTCAGCGGCACGCCCTACGTTGGCGCCGACCAGGTGGCAGCGGCGTGTCCGGCGCTTGCGGCGGAGCCGGGCAGCCCCGACTTTCCGCAGTCGCTGGGACCGACGCCGTGGGGTGACTTCAGCGTCAAGCCACCCGCCCATGCCGCGCGTTACGACATGAGTCCGCAGAACGTCACCGGCACGCATTATGAAACCGGACACATCACCGGTCCGTTCGGCATGGCGGCCGGCAAGGTCACCGGTACCGAACAGGCCAGATTCGACCGGCCGCAGGCCGAGACCGTCGCCATGCCGGCCACCGCCGGCAGTATCGACGGTCGCGTCAAGTCGCGCATTACCGGCGAAGGCATGGATGCCGGGCCCAGGATCACCGGTGATGACTGGGAGCGCGGTGATCACGTCACCGGCACGGAAGGTGCCTCTGCGACACGTCGGAATCCGACCCGGCGCGGCGGACCGATGAGCATGATGCAGGCGCGTGCGGACATGCAGCGCCCCGAGCAGGTGCCGGCTCCGGTCAGCAAGGTCACCGGGGGCAGCGGCAACACGGAAAAGGGCGCATTAATCACCTACTCAGGTGGTGCGCGCGGCTGAGTGCAGGGTAACGGGATACGGATACAGAGATGCTGCGTACGGTACGACAATCCCAGCAGGGCAACCGCGGTGCCGGTACGGCGCCCCTGCGCCGACCGGGTGCGGTGGCCAGTCAGTCCGCGCTGAGGCAGCAGCCTGGCGCGCGCGAGCACGGGGTGCAGCGCGACCGTGCGCCGGCCGGCGTCGTCCGCGGCAGGCCAGCTGCCGCCCGGCATCCGCTGTGCCGCCAGGACGTCAATGCGCAACTGGCGCAGTACGAGGATGCTGTCAAGCAGGCCTTCGATGCAATCGTGCCGACACTGAAGCAGATCTCCGCGCTCCAGCACGAGGCCGATTTCGAGGCGCGCGCCCGGCGCATAGCACGTGACGGTCTCGGCTTCGAACTGCCGCCCGCCATCCTCGCCGCTGCCTGGGTGGAACAGCTGGATATGCGCCGCCTGTTCGCCTGGTGCGTGTTCCAGACCTACAGCCGCTTCTGCAACGATTTCTTCGGCGCGAGGCCCACCGGTGCCGCCGAGGAGTTCGAGGAGTTCCTGCGGTCCTGCGGCTTTCACAGCATGGACATCTCACCCTGCGCGGACGGGCGCCTGGCGCACCTGGTGCGCTACGTACTGCGGCTGTCGCCACGCGCGGTGCGGCGCAAATCCTACGCTGGCGCGATGTTCGACGTGGACGACAGTGTGCGGAAATGGACGGAGGTCGAACTGCGGCGTTACCGGGAAGGCAAGCCCAACGCCGCGGACGCACCGACGCGTTACCTGAAACTGGCCGTCTACCATTTCAGTTCCGGTGCGCCCGAGCGCGAAGGTTGCGCCGCGCACGGCTCGGACACCGCGCAGGCGGCGCAGGCCGCGCTGGATCGCCTCATTGCGTTCCGGCAGGCGATCGAAAACAGTTACTGCTGCGGTGCATCGATCGACCTGTTGCTGATCGGCCTCGATACCGACTGCGATGCCATCCGCATCCATGTGCCGGATGAGACCGGTGAAATGGCGCTCGAACGCCATATCGATTCGCAGCGCCTCTATGACGAGACCGCGAAGCTGAGCGCAGCGGCCGCGGCCGGCAGTATCGAGGACGCGGTCCGGAGCTGCTCGCCCGGCGTCGCGGCTGGCATGGCGAACCTGATCGTACGCCTGGTCGAGAACAACCTGTCGCAGATTGACTATGTCCGCGCTCGCCATGGTGTCGCCTATCCCGATATCGGCCATGCCGAGCGCTTCATCGGTGCCGGCGTCGGGTTCGAGGATGTCCAGTTGCGCAACCTGATGTACTTCGCCTATCTCGACACCGTCGAGGACGGCGCCGCGGATATCGACGTCGGGATCAGGATCTTCAAGGGCCTGAATGTCAGGCACGGTCTGCCGGTACCGGTGGTGGTGCGCTTCGATTACCACGGCGTTGTACCCGGTGCCCGCGACCGGGCGGTACAACACTGCGGTCGCGTCGCGCAGGCATTGACCACACGCTACGCGGATCTGCATGCCAAGGGCCTGCTGCACGTGTTGCAGGCGGTGCGTGACTGCGACACGGCCGCAGCGCTGGAAATCATTGCCTGTTCAGTGGATCAACCCGAAACGGAGGCACACTGATGAAGATCTGCCAGATCGAGCGGCCTCTGGTAGCGACCAACCGCATACCCGGCCTGGAACACCGCCACCTGCAGGTGGTGAAGGACGGCAGCAGTACCGCCGTGGCGGTCGATGCCGTGGGCTGCAAGCCGGGAGACTGGGTGATCTGTGTCGGCAGCTCCGCGGCGCGCGAAGCGGCCGGCAGCAAGGAATACCCGAGCGATCTCACCATCGTCGGCATCATCGACCATTGGCCACCGGGCGGCACTACCCCGGAAGGGGCGACGTGATGGAGATTTTGCAGGTGGAATCGGCACTGGTGTGTACGCGTCGCGTCGATGGTCTGCATGCGAAGAGCCTGCGGGTGCTGCGCTCGAAGAACGGCGTCAGGCAGGTTGCCGTCGATCCGATCGGCGCCAGGCCCGGTAACTGGGTGTTCACCGTCATGGGTTCGGCGGCACGCTACGCGGCGGGGGATTTCGATGTGCACACCGATCTGACCATTGGCGGAATCATCGATTACTGGGAGCCGGAAGCACAGGATACGGCGGTCAATGGCAAACAGGATTAAAGAAAATTCGTTAACCAATACTCGCAACAGGAGATACGAAGATGGCAAGTGAAAACTACGGCATAGCACTGGGTATGATCGAAACCCGCGGTCTGGTGCCAGCGATCGAGGCGGCGGATGCCATGACCAAGGCCGCCGAGGTGCGGCTCATCAGTCGGGAATATGTGGGTGGCGGTTATGTCACCGTCATGGTGCGGGGCGAGACCGGCGCGGTCAATGCGGCGGTGCGCGCCGGCGCCGATGCCTGCGAACGGGTCGGCGACGGCCTGGTCGCAGCACACATCATCGCGCGTCCGCATCGTGAAGTGGAACCGGTACTCGGTAACAAGTGAGGCAGTGCGACCGTACAGTGGTCGTCATGATTGAAACGTTTTACTAATCTTGGAGACAAGACAATGGCTAATGAAAACTACGGTATTGCCCTGGGTATGATCGAAACGCGCGGTCTGGTACCTGCCATCGAGGCGGCGGATGCCATGACCAAGGCGGCGGAAGTGCGTCTGATCGGTCGCGAATTCGTCGGCGGCGGTTATGTCACCGTGCTGGTGCGTGGCGAGACCGGTGCGGTCAATGCGGCGGTGCGTGCCGGTGCCGATGCCTGCGAGCGGGTCGGCGACGGCTTGGTCGCGGCACACATCATTGCGCGTCCGCACCGCGAGGTCGAGCCGATCCTCCCGACCGGCGGCGAAACCTCCAGGGCGGCGGCGGCCTGAGCGGAACAGGCTGGCTAGGCAGGCGGCGCGATGCTGGCGGCACGATCCGACCAGAAGGTTCTGGGATACCTGGGCAGGGCGCTCTCCCTGGAACTTTCCGCTGTGCAGCAGTACAGCACCCAGGCGCGGCTGGTTGCGTCCTGGGGGCTGTCCGATGCTGCAGCCGGTTTGCGCAAGGAGGCCCAGGAGGAACTGCAGCACGCGGACCGGATCATCGAGCGCATGCTGGCGCTCGGCGCGGCACCGGCCGGATCGCAGTTGCGTCCCGTCCGACTCGCGCCCGATCTGTCGGCGCTGCTGCTGGTCAACCAGCAGTTCGAGGCGGATGTGATACGCCTGTATCAGGCCGCCGCGTCCCACAGCGCCGGCGCGGGTGACCATGACAGCCGCATCTTTTTCGAGGAGCTGCTCAGGGAGGAGCAGGCACATCTCGCCGAACTTGAATCCTGGCTGCAGCGCTTGCAACACGTGCCGGAACAGCGCATGCGCGGCAGCCGTTAGACACGCATGGCCCGGATAGCTCAGGCTGCGGGCCGGAGGGAACTGGTATGACATTACAGCATTGGCAGGAGCGGAATCGTCCGGCGCGCCTGGAACGGCGCTACGAGTTTGACAACTACGATGCGCTGCGCGCGTTTCTCGACCGGGCCGCGGATCTGTCCGAGGCGAAGGGGCTGTATCCGGATATCGGCTTCGGACGCACCCACGCGAACTTCACCATTCATGCCGACGAGACGAGCGCGCAGCTGACGCAGTCGCAGCGCGAGTTTGCCGTCATGCTGGATAACCTGGAATCTTCGGGGCAGGCGTAACGGGGCGCGGACCATGCCGGTCATAGCCATGGTCGGGAACAAAGGCGGGGCCGGTAAGACCACCCTCTGCGTCAACCTGGCCAGCGGGCTGCACCGGCGCTGTTCCACACTGCTGCTGGATGCCGATCCGCAACGCTCATCCCTGCAGTGGCGTGATATCGCGGGACGCGAGGATCTGGTCGAGGTGCTCGACGCCGTGGACGACGTGGCAGGCTCGGTCCGGCAGCAGCGCCAGCGCTACGACTGCCTGGTGATCGATTGCCCGCCGTCGGTGCAGTCCGATCAGACCAGGCAGGCGCTGAGCTGCAGCGATCTCGCCATGATCCCCGTGCTGCCTTCCCCGCTGGATCTCTGGGCCAGCGTGCACGTGGAGCGGGAACTGGCGTGGGCGCGCTCGGTGAATCCGGGCCTGCGTGCCTGTATGGTGGTCAACCAGCTCGAGCCGCAAACGCGCCTGTCACGCCTGATGCATGACGCGCTCGCCGAAATCGGGCTGCCTGTTGCGGCTACCGCGATCCGGCGCCGGATGATCTATCGCAATGCCATGCTGCAGGGGTGCAGCGTGCTGGAGGCCGGTGCCGCGGCCGGACCCGCGGTTGAGGAGATTGGACAATTGATCGACGAGGTGGTGAGGCTGTCATGACCAGTAAAGACAAGACCGGCGACCAACTGGTTGCATCCATTAGGAAAAGCAAGTCCGGCGCCGTGGCCCGCAAGGCCGCAGGCCGCCCCGCTGCCGGCAAGTCCGCGCGTGCGCCGGAGCCGGCGGCAACGCCTGCGCAAGGGCCCGCAGGACAGGGCGACGGTTACAGCCTGGGTCGCCGGGTCTGGCCGGATTGAGCTGCGCCCGCTGGCAGCTTCCGCTACCATGATACCCGGCAGCCGGCGTCTCTCCCGGCATTGGTTGCCGCACCGGGCAGCAGGTCAAGTACGACAACCTATCGAACGGGCCGGGTGAATCAGAGAAGAGAGCCAATTATGCCGCCGTACAGCGAACCCGGATACACGCCACCGGCCGCGATGCCGGAATACCTGATCAGGTATGCCACGCTGCGGCAACTGCAGGTTTTCGAGGCGAGTGTCCGGCTGGGCAGTTTCTCCCGGGCGGCCGAAGAGCTGTTCGTGACCCAGCCGACCGTTTCCATGCAGATCAAGAAACTGGCGGACGCGCTGGGCCTGCCGCTGTTCGAGCAGATCGGGCGCAATGTCCGGCCGACCGAGATCGGCTACGAGTTGTACGAGTCATGCCGGCGGATATTCGAGAATCTCGCCAATCTGGAGATGAAGATTTCCGATCACAAGGGCATGAAGCGAGGACGCCTGCGTCTCGGGGTGGTGACCACGGCCAAGTACTTCGTGCCGGAAGTGCTGGGCGAGTTCTGTCGCCTGTATCCCGGTATCGATGTGGCGCTGAAGGTGTCCAATCGGGACCGGATCTTCGAACGGCTCGCGGCCTACGAGGACGACCTCTACATCATGGGGCAGGCCTCGGACGACGTGATGGACATCGAGTCCTATCCGTTCGCGCCGAATCCGCTGGTGATGATGGCACCGCGTGACCATCCCCTGGCCGGACAGAAAAACATCCCGCTGGCCAGGATTGCGGAGGAGCCCCTGATCCTGCGCGAGCCGGGATCGGGCATACGTGATGCGACCCTGCGCCTGTTCGAGCAGCACGGCCTGAAGCCGAAAGTGCGCATGGAACTGGGCAGCAACGAGGCGATCAAGCATGCTGTGGTCGGCGGGCTGGGCATCGCGGCGCTGTCCCTGCACACGCTGTCGCTGGAAGGTCCGAACGGCCCGGTGCTGCTGCTGGATGCCGAGCATTTCCCGATCATGCGCCAGTGGCACCTGGTCTATCCCAAGGGCAAGGACCTGTCCCTGGTCGCCGAGGCATTCCTGGAGTTTTCCCTCGACATGGAGCCGCGCATGCGCGAGAAAATGAAACAGCTCTGGCCGGAAATGGCCGCGGTGCTGACGGCGGCCGATCCGGCGGGAAAGGTGGCGGCGAAACAGGGCCGGTAAGCAGCGGCTGGATCCGCGCTGAATCCGGATACGCTGTTCCGCTCAGGCCGCCGCCCGCAGGCGCCGGCTCTTCTCCAGCATGCGGTAGGTGGACAGGTTGTTGTTGAAGCGCGTCACCGCCTCCAGCGGGACCCAGAGCACTTGATGCGATTCGTCGTTGCCCGGTACGTGCAGGCGGTCGTCGATCTCCACCAGGAAGCGGATGTCGAAGTGCATGTGCTCGGGGCCGGCCGGGCCCGCTGGTATGGTGTGGATGTCCACATCGAAGATCTCGCCATCGACCAGGTGGATGGCGTCGGCCGGCAGACCGGTCTCCTCGCGGGTCTCGCGCAGCGCGACGCGCAGGATATCGGCATCGCCATCGGCGTGGCCGCCGGGCTGGAACCATTGGTCGTGCTTGCGGTGATGCAGCAGCAGGACCTTGTCGCGTAACGGATTCACCACCCACACCGATCCCGTGACATGCCCCGGCCAGAGGTGGCTGTCGAAGCAGTTCTCGTGCTGTTGCACAAAATAGCGCGTGCGTGCCGCATGACCGGCTTCCGTATTGAAGGTCGTCCTGTAGCGTTCCAGCAGGGATAGCAGTTCCTGGCGATGCATGATGGTCTCCCGGGTTCAGGTTACCGACGGGTTCTCGACAGCGGCGATGGCCGCCGCCGCGGCTTCGTCCACATCGCCCTCGCGTCCCGCGAGGATCAGGCGCCCGAAGGCGCCCACCGCGCGCACGTCGATCAGGCTGATACTGGCCGCCTTTTCCGCCTGGTTCGCGGCATACACGATGTATCCCGCCGGTTCGGTCTCGAGGATGAACATGCTTTGTCCCGGCAGGATCATCGATCCGCGCCGGTCCTGGCGGTTGATGAGCACGGTGTGGTCCGGCGTCATGCCGCGGATGATCTCGCTCCATGCCACCCGGCAGACCTGGCGGTCCTGGGCGGTGGCGCGCATGTTGGACAGCAGGATATTGCCGGCTTCGCGCACATCGCTCTGATCGCGCTGGTGTATCACCATCGAGCCATACGCCCGTTCCACGACCTGCTGCGCCAGATGGACGCGCGTCGCCTTCAGGGCGATGTCGGTGAGCCGGTGCACGGCCATGCCCGGTGACACCTCCACCCACAGGCAGGCATCGCCCGGGACGGGCAGAAACCCCTGGGACACGGTTGCCATGTAGGCGGCGAGCTGCGGCTGCAGGGCATCGATATAGACGTAGGTTCTGAGTGAGATCATCCCGTTTTGTGGCATCTGTGCGTGTGGAGTCCGCCGCCGTATGCGCGCATGTGTAGTGCGCCCGGCCGGCGCCAGACATAGATATAGACGGTTTCCAGGCTAATTAAAAAGAGAAGTTTCTGATCGCTTGTATAGAGTGAAGTCTATCGATTGCGGCGGGGCGGTCCGCCGGTCCCGGGCCGGTGCGGCCGCTGCCTGCGGTCGGCGCGTGCTCCCACCTATAACCAATAGGCAATCCAAATGGTAAAAAAAATTGAGTAGTCCAGGGCCAGCTAATTCCCAATACTCACTGCACGTCATCGTGAGCAGCAAGCCGCTCATTTATCTGTGAATCTGACATGTGTCGCCGCGGATCGGGAAACCCGTCCAGACACGCCCGGGTCATGCACCGCACGGTACGCGCGGGAGCCGGTGATGAGGACGAAACGACATGCAGCAGTTGATTCTTGTGGTTCTCGCATTACCGTTCCTCGCGGCCCTCGTCGTGCAGGTGTTCGCGGCGCGACTGGGCCGGCGCGCTGCCGCGGTGAGTGTCGCGTTCGGCTGGCTGACCATCCTGTCCGCCGCCGTGACCCTGTGGCTGGCAATTTCGGGTGCGCCAGTCGCAGAGTTCATGCTGCTGCAGGACTGGGGCATCATCCGTTTCGATCCGCTGAGTGCGCTGATGGCGCTGGTGATAGCCGCGATCAGCCTCATCGTGCACCTCTATTCGGTCCGCTACATGGTCGAGGAGCCCGGTTACGCACGCTTCTTCGTCCTGCTGGACTGCATGACAGGCACGCTGCTGCTGATGGTGGCGGCCGGGGACCTGCTGACGCTGCTGGTCGCCTGGCACCTGGTCGGTATCCTGCTCTACTTTCTCCTCGGATACGACACGCGCAGCCGGCCGGCATACCGGTACGCCTTCTGGACCTGGATCACATACCGCTTCGGTGACCTGCCGTTGTTGCTGGCCGCGGTGTTGTTGTACCAGGCATTCGGCAGCTGGTCGCTCAGTGTCATATTCGAACGTATCGCCGCCGATCCCCAGGTGCCGACCATCCTGGGGCTGTCACTGGTTGATGTCGTCGCAGCGCTGGTCGCGATCGCGGCCTATGCGCGTTCCGCGCAGTTTCTGCTGCATACCTGGCTGCCCTACACCATGAGCGGACCGACACCGGTATCCGCGCTGATGCATGCCGGCATCGTCAACGCCGGCGGCTTCCTCATCAACCGGTTTGCGCCCCTGTTCGTCGAGACCGGCGGTGTCCTGCACTGGGTATTCATCGTGGGGCTGGCAACCGCGGTGATCGGGTCGGTACTGATGCTGACGCAGAACGACGTGAAGAAGGCCCTGGGCTATTCGACCATGGGGCAGATGGGATTCATGATCATGGAGTGCGGTGTCGGCGCCTTCTCGCTGGCCATTTACCACCTCATCGCGCATGGCCTGTTCAAGGGCACGTTGTTCCTCGGGGCCGGCGGCGTGATCAGCCAGGCTCGCAAGGACGACGGTGTGCCGCAGGATCCGCTGTACGATTTCGTCGTCGAGAAGAACCCGGCGCGCGGCCGCAGGCCGTGGTTGCTGATGGCCGCGATGACGCTGCTCGTGCCTGCCGTGATCCTGTTTGCCGCGCACTGGCTGGTGGCGCAGGATTTCTACCACAAGCAGGGTGCCGTGGTCCTGCTGTTCTTCGGCTGGGTGACGGGCGCGCAGCTGATCTTCGTCACCTATCGCATGCGCACCACGAACATCGTGCGCCTGTTCGGCCAGGTGGTCTTCTCGTTCGCCGTGGTGGTCCTCGGCTACACGCTGATCAGCCATGCCTTCGACCTGTTCCTCTACCCGGATGAGGCGTTCCGCGCGAGCATCTATGCCGCGGCGGCCATCGACGTGTTCTGGTTCGATGTCCTGGTCGTGCTGATGACCGCCATCATCATCAGTGGCTGGTTGCGCACCTATTACAGCGAGCGCAACGGCCGGCACCAGCATGCGCTGCTGCGGCCGCTGTGGCTGGGCTTTTATGCAATGATCTCGCGCGAGTTCTATGTCAATGATCTCTATGCCTGGATGGCACGCCGCCTGGAGGCGCTCGCCGTGCGGCTGAACGTCTGGTTGAGGTGGGTCTGAGATGCAGGAATTGAGCCTCTTATGCGCCGCGCTGTTCCTGCCGCTGTTCCCGCTGGGGATGGTGTTCAACGCAATCTTTCAGCGCTCGCGCAACGCCTGGCTGCGTACCCTGCTGCTGGTCGCCTGGCCGCTGGCAGGCCTCGGCGTGCTGCACCTGGCGGCCGTCACGGTGCCGGCATGGTTTGCCCTGTGGGCACTGCTGAGTGCCGCACTCTACGGTGTTCGCGCGGTAGTGGTCCGCGAGGTCGGCATATGGACCGGGTTTCTCGCGACCTCGGCCTGGGCAATGGTATGGATCGCGCTTGCGACCGGGCTGGCGCCGGGAGCGTTGGTGCTCCATGTGCTCGCATTCAGCCTGCCGCTGGTGTTGCTGGCGTTCATGACAGCCGAGATCGAGCGGCGCTACGAATCCGCGTATGCCGGTGTCGTTGCCGGCATCGCGCAGGCGCAGCCGCGGCTCGCCGGAGTCTTCGTCGTCACCCTGCTGGCGGCCATCGGCAGCCCGCTGTTCCCCGCCTTCTTCGCATTGCTCGACAGCATCGTGCAGGCTGCCGCCGTAGCGCCGGCCATCGCGTCCGGGGTGGCGGTCGTGTGGCTGATGTGGAGCTGGTCGGGCATCCAGTTGCTGCAGCAGTTGCTGGTCGGACCGGCAGCGGCCACCCGGTGTGACGATATCGCCCGGGGCATGACGGCGACGTACAGCGCGTTACTGCTCGCCCTGCTGCTCGGTGGCATCTACATCTCGGGGGTGATGTTATGAGTCTCGAACTGGGCATGCAGGCGCAGATTCGCTCCATGGTATTCGTGGCCGGCGAACCGATCCCGTACTTCTGGCCGATGCGCGCGTTCATCCATCACAATCCGCTGCATGGCCTGGAGCAGCTCCCGTTCGAGGACGCCGTCGCGGAGGGACGGCGGCTGTTTCACGGCGCGGGCTTCTTGCCGCCGTCGGTGTACCGGGGCATGCTCGAACAGGGCAAGATCGATGCGCTAACGCTTGCCGAGGGCGTGCGGTCATTTTTGGACGCAAGGGAGCCGCTAGCCGGCATCGACCTGCATGCATGGATGCTGCAGCTGCTCACCAGCTCCGAGGTGGATTTGAGTACGGACGGCAGTCTCGCCACGGTTGCCGCCGTCGGCGCCGCGCTACGGCGCGAGAGCGTGCCGGCCGGACCGGAGCCGGATGCCGGCCCGCTTGCCGAGCATGGCTGTGACGAGATGCTCGGCGGGCGTTCCATCTACGAGGCCCTGGATCTCTTGTTCGGCAGCGGCATCGGTGAGGAACTGGATGAGCTGGTGATCAAGAGCTGCCTGGATTTCTTCGATGAAGGGCAGTCCGTATGGCAGATGCCCGACCGCGAGCGGGGCTTCTTCTCCGCCTGGCGCGAGGTTGCCCTGCGCAACGCCCGCCTGTTTCTGCGCGGCCGCAATATGCGTGAGACCCTGGAGGCCGATGCCGACCCGGAAGGTGTCATTGTTCACGTCATGCAGCGGCTGAAGGTGCCGCAATCACAATGGATGCAGTACTTCCGCCGCGAGCTGTCCCGGCTGCACGGCTGGGCTGGATTCATCCGCTGGCGTGCGGCGGCCCGTCACTATTACCTGGGGCGCAGATTCCCCGGTGACCTGGTGGATTTCCTGGCCGTGCGTCTGACCCTGTCACTGGCGCTGATCAGTGAACGCGGCAATGACGGCATCCCGATTGACGCCGAGGCGCTCGAACAGTTCATCCGCCGGCACCCGGCGGAGACCTGCCTGCGCCGGGAATTCTTCGGCCGGACTATTCTCCCCGCCTGGGCGCAGCGTGCCGAGGTTGCACTGCTTGGCGGCGACCAGCACCGTATCGAGGAACTCGGCCTTGCCTATCTGCGGGAGAAGCGTGCCCGCGATGCCGCTGCTCAGGCCGCCGCACTGGAACGGCTAGCCGGGCAAGCCGGGGCGGGTGGCGTGCTGCAGCGCATGGATAACGCCACGCTTGCACGCCTGCTCGAGCGGGTGCAGGAATTCCACCGGCACGAGGGCATGATCTGGCTGGAGGCCATGGAAGCGACCGCCATGCAAACCCTGCTGCGCGGCGTGCGGCGTTCGCTACCCGCGGCCAGCGACAAGCGGCCCTTTGCCCAGGCGCTGTTCTGTATCGATACGCGTTCGGAACGCCTGCGCCGCCACCTGGAAAGCGTCGGTGACTATCAGACCTTCGGCATTGCCGGCTTCTTCGGCGTGCCGGTCAGCTTCATGGAACTCGGCAAGGGCAGTGAAACGCACCTGTGTCCGGTGCTGCTGACTCCAAAAAACCTGGTGATGGAGATGTCCGTCAGCGAGGTACAGGACACCGTTGCCCTGACGGCGATCGAGAAGGCCTTGCACGAACTCAAGGAGTCGGTGCTCACGCCATTCGTGACGGTGGAGGCGATCGGGCTGCTGTTCGGCTTTGACATGGTCGGCAAGACGATCGCGCCGACGGCTTACAACCGCTGGCGTTCACACCTGCATCGCCACAAGCCGCACACCCACCTGCTGATCGACAAGCTGAGCCTCGAGCAGGCCGATTCCATCGTCCGTGCGGTACAGCGTGCCGTGATTGCCAAGGCCGTCGAACACGAGTTCGAGGTGTCCGCTGAACATATCAGGGACGACATGGTGCGCGAGCTGCGCGAGGTCGCACTCGGGCATGCCGAGGTGGCGCCGTTGCTGCAGCGGGAATTGCAGCTTGACGAGGGCGGGGCGCGGGCCTTCATCGACCGGCTGCGCACGACCTACCGGATCAATGCCGCCGATGCGCGCCTGCAGATGGAGCGCCTGGGGCGCATCGGCTTTTCGCTGGACGAGCAGGTCAACTTCGTCTCGCAGGCGTTGCATGCGATCGGCCTGACCGGCAATTATTCCCGCTTCATACTCGTTGTCGGCCACGGCAGTCAGTCCGAGAACAATCCCTACGAGTCGGCGCTCGATTGCGGCGCCTGCGGGGGCAACCTCGGTCTCTACAATGCGCGCATCTTCGCCAGTATGGCCAACAAGCCGGCCGTGCGGCTGCGCCTGCAGGAGCAGGGCATCGATATTCCCGATGATGCCTGGTTCATCCCGGCGCTGCACAACACCACGACCGATGAGGTCGCGCTGCATGACCTCACCCTGCTGCCGTCGTCGCACCCGGTCTACCTCGACCGCCTGCAGAAGGGGCTGGTCGCGGCGTGCCGGCTCTGTACCCAGGAACGCGTACCCAGCCTGGATTTCATCTCGGACACACCCGACCCCGAGCGCGCCGACAAGCGTGCGCTGCGCAACGCGATGGACTGGTCACAGGTGCGTCCGGAGTGGGGGCTGTCGCGCAACGCCTATTTCATCATCGGCCGCCGTGCGCTCACGGAGGCATTCTCGCTGGATGGCCGTGCCTTCCTGCACTCCTACGAATACCGCGTCGACCGTAAATTGCGCTTGCTGGAGAACATCCTTACCGGCCCGTTGGTCGTTGGCCAGTGGATCAACATGGAGCATTATTTCTCGACAGTGGACAACGAGCATTACGGCAGCGGCAGCAAGGTGTACCACAATGTCGCAGGCCGGTTCGGCGTGATGACCGGCAACCTCAGTGACCTGCGTACCGGCCTGCCTGCGCAGACGGTGCTGGCACAGGGCCAGCCCTACCACGAACCCATGCGCCTGATAACCGTGATCGAGGCGCCGTTCGACCGCGTGATCAGGGCCATCAACAGGGTGGCCGTAGTGCGTCGCCTGCTGCACAACGGCTGGATCCGCGTCATGATCATCGACCCTGATTCAGGCAAGATCCATCTCTACAGCCATGGGGAATGGCAAGAGCGACCTGTGCCGGGCGACACCGGTACGGTGACCCACGATGAGGCAATCGCATCATGAAAAACCTGAAATTCAGCCCGCTGAAGAAACTCGAAATCATCCTCGAAGGTGGCTACCAGGAATTCGCCACCGACCTGCTGGACCGGATCGGCGTCAAGGGCTACACCATCATCAACAACCTCTCCGGCAAGGGTAGCCACGGCTTCCATGACGGGCACGTGATGTTCAACGAGGACGACGTGCTGGTCATGATCATCGCCGCCGTTCCGGAGCAGTTGGTGAAACCGATCCTGCAGGGGTTTGCGCCGTTCTACAACGAGCATTCCGGCGTCGTCTTTATCTCGGATATCCAGGTGACCCGCCTGGTGAAGTTCAGCGACTGAGGCCGTGCCCGGGTGGTAGAGAAGTCGTCATTCCCGCGCAAGCGGGAACCCAGATGGTGCGGGATTTTCACGAACTGGATTCCGGGTCTCCACTTCGTTCCGCCCGGAATGACGGAAGACTTGGCTTAAGGAAGCTTCATTAGTATCCGGCCCCGGTTGGGGTCAAAAAGGGGTCGGATACATTTATTCCCTGGCCCCTTTTTCACTAGGCCGTGCCCGATTGGTAGAGAAGTCGTCATTCCCGCGCAAGCGGGAATCCAGATGGTGCGGGATTTTCACGAACTGGATTCCGGGTCTCCACTTCGTTCCACCCGGAATGACGGAAGACTTGGCTTAAGGAAGCTTCATTAGTATCCGGCCCCGGTTGCAACAGATCGCTATCCTTGCAGCGTAAAGACCGGTATGTTTATAGAGCATCTTGGTATTTAAAAAATCCCGTTATTGCGAGCGTAGCGAAGCAATTTCATCACTGTATTTACAGTAAGTTGTTCACTTCGTTCCTCGCATTTGCGAGCTAAGCAAGGTTCCTTTGCCAGAGGGTCAGGTGCCGATTCCGGTCAGTTCCTCGAGGCTGTCGGCGGCGATCTCCCTGACGTGGTGGTCGTCATCTTCCAGCAGCGGCCGGATCCAGTCCGCCGCATGTTGTGCGCCGCTCAATGCCAGGTAATGACAGGCGTCGCCGCGCACCCGCGCATCCGGGTGAGACAGGAGCGCTCGCAATGGCTCCGCGATCGATAGCAGGGCGGGCGTACCTGCCAGCGTTTCCATTACCGCGCTGATACCGATGCGGACATTCAGTTCCACGTCAGGGTCGGTGAAGCGCTGCAGCAGGCCCTGCAGCGCGCCGTGATCCGCCCGCAACAGGGCCACGCATTTATCGAGTTCGCCGCTGGCGAGGAGTTCCTCGAGATAGCGGGCCTGCCCCCCGGCAGCGCCGGCCCTGGCTGCCCACTCGCGCAGTTCCTGCTCACTGCGCAGGCCCGGCAGTTCGAAACTGCCGATGCGCACCCAGGGTACCGATCGCACCCCGAGCCTGGCAGCCTGCTCGGGATGATCATCGAGCACGACGGTCTCCAGGGCCCCGATCGCGCCTTCCGCCTGCAGCGCCTGCAGGTGCTTCAGTACGGTCGGACAATACGGGCACTGCCGGCCCATCAACAGCAGTGCGTCCGGCGGCGCGGCCATTACCAGATACCGCTCAGCAGCGCGATGCCGTGCGCGTTGTGCGCGCGCGCGGTATCGAGCATGTCGGTGCGCATGCCGCCCAGCGCGTACACGGGCATCGGCATGCCGGCGCAGGCGCTGGCGAAGCCGTCCCAGCCCAGCGTGGGTGCGCCGGGATGCGATGCGGTCGGCAGCACCGGGGACAGCACCGCGAAGGCCGCGCCGAGGCGCGCGGCCTGCTGCAGTTCATCGCGGTCATGGCAGGAGGCCGCCCACAGCAGATCGGTCACCGGCGGCTGCGTGCACCCGATATACTGGCCGGTCTGCAGATGGACGCCGTCGGCGCCGGTTTGGCGCGCGAGTTCGGTAGCGCCGTTGATCATGACGCATGCGCCGTGATCATGACACAGCTTGCTCACCGCCGCCGCGAAGCGTTCCAGCTGCGTGCGGTCCATCTCCTTCTCCCTGACCTGCACCAGCCGGACGCCGTGCTCCAGTGCGCGCCGCAGGCGCTCCATGAACACCTCGACCCCCAGCTTGCCCGCCTGCGTGATGGCGTACAGCGCCGGCAGGCGCAAGGCATCCATGATGTCGTGGTTCGCCGGCAACAGGGGGGCGATGTCGACGCAGTGCGGATCCTGCCAGCTCAGGCGCTGGCTCTCGCGGCCGTGCGGCTCGCCCTGCCAGCCGGTGATCCGGAACAGGTGCAGGTTGGCGATGGCATGGGCATAGCGGAAGGTGCGGGTGATCCAGGGCGTTGCCGCCTCGATGTCGATACCGAGCTCCTCGTGCAGCTCGCGCGCCAGTGCATCGGCTGCGGCTTCGCCGGGTTCGATCTTGCCGCCGGGGAATTCCCAGTAGCCGGCCATGACCTTGCCGGCGGGCCGTTCGGCCAGCAGCACGCGGCCGTCCGGCCGGGTCAGGACGCCGACCGCGACATGGAGTTCGGGCGGGTTGTTCCCGGTCATGCGTCGCTGCGCGCCGCGCGCGCGCCGGATGCGGATGCCTTCAGCAGGGTGGCGGCCTCCTTGAGTACGAATGCCTTGAATGCCTGGGCGACGGCGGTGAAACGCTTGCCCTCACGATGCACGATATACCAGTGGCGCATGATCGGGAACCCGGCCACGTCCAGCGTCACCAGCCGCTTGAGCATCAGCTCCACTTCCATGGTGTGTATGGAGAGGCAGCCCAGCCCGAGTCCGGCCTGGACCGCCTGCTTGATGGCCTCGTTGCTGTTCATCTCCATGGTCTTGCTGAAGGTGATGCCGCCATGCTCCGCAAAGAAGCGTTCGCGCGCCGCGCGTGTGCCGGAACCCCGCTCGCGCGAGATGAAGGTTTCCTCCTCCAGCCGCTTGAGCGGAATGTTGCGCCTGCCGGCCAGGGGATGGTCGGGTGCGGCCAGCATGACGATCGGGTTGTCCATGAAGGGCGAGGCCGTCAGCGCCAGGCCGTCCGGCGGCTTGCCCATGATCGCGAAATCGATGGTATTCGCGGCCAGGGCCTTGAGCAGGTTTTCACGGTTGGTCACCTCGATATCCACGGTGACACCCCGGTGGCGCTGGCTGAACACGCCCAGCAGATTGGGCAGGAAGTAGTTGGCGGTGCTGGCCACGGCCAGCGTCAGGCGGCCGTGCTGCAGTCCTTTCATCTCCTCCAGGACCTTTTCCATCTCCTCCAGCTGCCGGCTGATGGCCTGGCTGTAGCGGAATACCTCCTGTCCGGGTTCGGTCAGATAGATCTTCTTGCCCAGCTGCTCGAACACCGGCTGGCCGAGCTGTTCTTCCAACTGCTTGATTTGCATAGAAACTGCGGGCTGCGTCAGGAAGAGCTCCTCGGCTGCACGGGTAAAGTTGAGGTGTCGGGCGACGGCCTCGAAGACCTGTAGCTGGCGCAGGGTGATGTTCATGCTTGCGTCGTTGCCGGTGTGTTTCGACCCGGTATCTATAGCGATTCCTCTATGATAACTATAACTTATCGTTTATATCAATAAACCTGATTTTTAATTATAAGTTAAACGACGTAGTCTGCCATCCACCACATGAGCGGCACCCTGTGTCCGGGGCCGGCTCGCGCAGTGGACGCATTTCCATAAGACCTCTGGAGGGTTTATTCAATGGCCAAAACCTATAACGCGGGCGTGAAGGAATACCGCGAAACCTACTGGATGCCGGACTACACACCGAAAGACACCGACATCCTTGCCTGCTTCAAGATTACCCCGCAGCCGGGTGTGCCGCGCGAAGAGGCTGCCGCTGCCGTGGCCGCCGAGTCTTCCACCGGCACCTGGACGACCGTCTGGACCGACCTGCTGACCGACCTGGACTACTACAAGGGCCGTGCCTACGCCATCGAGGACGTACCGGGTGACGACACCTGTTTCTACGCCTTCATCGCCTACCCGATCGACCTGTTCGAGGAAGGCTCTGTCGTCAACGTGTTCACCTCGCTGGTGGGTAACGTGTTCGGCTTCAAGGCCATTCGCGCCCTGCGCCTGGAAGACGTGCGCTTCCCGATCGCCTACGTCATGACCTGCAATGGTCCGCCCAACGGCATCCAGGTCGAGCGCGACAAGATGAATAAGTACGGCCGTCCGCTGCTCGGCTGCACCATCAAGCCGAAGCTGGGCCTGTCCGCCAAGAACTACGGCCGTGCCTGCTATGAAGGCCTGCGCGGCGGTCTGGACTTCACCAAGGACGACGAGAACGTCAACAGCCAGCCGTTCATGCGCTGGAACCACCGCTTCGACTTCGTCATGGAAGCCATCCACAAGGCCGAGGCCGAGACCGGCGAGCGCAAGGGGCATTACCTGAACGTCACCGCGCCGACCCCGGACGAGATGTTCAAGCGCGCCGAGTACGCCAAGGAACTGGGCGCCCCGATCATCATGCACGACTACATCACCGGCGGTTTCTGCGCCAACACGGGCCTGGCCCAGTGGTGTCGTGACAACGGCATCCTGCTGCACATCCACCGCGCCATGCACGCCGTGCTCGACCGCAACCCGCACCACGGCATCCATTTCCGTGTGCTGACCAAGATCCTGCGCCTGTCCGGCGGCGACCACCTGCACACCGGTACCGTGGTCGGCAAGCTCGAGGGCGACCGCGAGGCCACGCTGGGCTGGATCGACCTGCTGCGCGACAGCTATGTGAAGGAAGACCGTTCGCGCGGTATCTTCTTCGACCAGGACTGGGGTTCGATGCCGGGCGCCTTCGCCGTGGCATCCGGCGGTATCCACGTCTGGCACATGCCGGCACTGGTCACCATCTTCGGCGACGATTCCGTGCTGCAGTTCGGCGGCGGTACGCTGGGCCATCCCTGGGGCAATGCCGCGGGTGCTGCGGCCAACCGCGTCGCGGTCGAGGCCTGTGTGGAAGACCGCAACAAGAACGGTGTGGAAGGTCTCGAGAAGCGTGGCGGCGACGTGCTGCGCCAGGCCGCCAAGTCCAGTCCGGAACTGGCTGCCGCCATGGAGACCTGGAAGGAGATCAAGTTCGAGTTCGATACGGTGGACAAACTGGACGTTGCTCACAAGTGACCTTGCGGCGTAGCCGCAAGGTCATCCCGGACTAGCCGAAGGCGCAATCCGGGATCCAGGCGGACAAGCGCAGCCGCAAGGTCATCCCGGACGCGCCTCGCGGCGCGTTCCGGGATCCATATCAAACCCGAACATACAATTTGAGGATTAAACAATGAGTGATATGCAGGACTACCAATCGAGCCTGGAAGACGTTAACAGCCGCAAGTTCGAGACCTTCTCGTATCTGCCGGCGATGTCCGACGACCAGATCCGGGCCCAGGTGAAGTACATCGTGTCCAAGGGCTGGAACCCGGCCATCGAGCACACCGAGCCGGAAAATGCGATGGGCAGCTACTGGTACATGTGGAAGCTGCCGATGTTCGGCGAGACCGATGTGGACACCATTCTGGCCGAAGCCGCAGCCTGTCATGCCGCGCACCCGAACAACCACGTGCGCCTGATCGGTTTCGACAACTATGCCCAGTCCAAGGGCGCCGAAATGGTGATCTACCGCGGCAAGCCCGTGTAATCATCCCGGCGTACGCCGAAGAGCAGAGCCCCTGCTCCGTTCAGCGGGGCAGGGGCTTTTTTTCAGGGTTTGATTGCGGTCAGGGTGCGGGTATGCCGGCAAGCGTATCCTGACCCCATCAAATCCGGTCAGTTGGAGGTCGCAAGTGAGTGAAGTAAACGCGGATCAGTACCTGATCTCAGAGGAACCCTACTACCGTCCCGTCCACAATGAAGTGGAGATGTATGAAGCCGCCTACGCGGCGCGCATGCCGGTCATGCTCAAGGGCCCGACCGGCTGCGGCAAATCGCGCTTTGTCGAATACATGGCCTGGAGGCTGAAAAAGCCGCTGATCACCGTCGCCTGCAACGAGGACATGACGGCATCCGACCTGGTCGGGCGCTTCCTGCTCGATATCAACGGCACGAAGTGGCAGGACGGCCCGCTGACCGTGGCCGCACGCATCGGCGCGATCTGCTACCTCGACGAGGTGGTCGAGGCGCGCCAGGACACCACGGTGGTCATCCACCCGTTGACCGACCATCGGCGCGAACTGCCGCTGGAGAAGAAGGGCGAACTGGTGCATGCACATCCGGATTTCCAGATCGTGATCTCCTACAATCCCGGTTACCAGAGCCTGATGAAGGACCTCAAGCAGTCCACCAAGCAGCGCTTCGGCGCCATGGATTTCGATTACCCGGACAGCGCAGTGGAGACCGAGATCGTCAGCCACGAGGGCGGCATCGACGCGGAGACGGCCGGCAAGCTGGTGCAGGTGGCGCAGCGTTCGCGCAACCTGAAGGGGCACGGTCTCGACGAGGGCATGTCGACACGTCTGCTGGTGTACGCTGCCCAGCTCATGTCCAAGGGTATCAGCGCCGAACACGCCTGCCAGATGGCGCTGGTACGGCCGCTGACCGACGACCCGGACATGCGCGACACCCTGGACGCGGCGGTCAACACCTTCTTCTGAAAATTGCCACCGAGGACACAGAGGGCACAGAGAATACTATTGCTGCCGCTGCGCAAGCTATTCAAGGAATCTGCGGACCGGGAAGTCAGCTTGCCGTATCAGGTATAGGAAGCAACTCATGTTTTTCAGCTGTTATCCCTCTGTGTACTCTGTGGCGGATCTTTTATGTCCATAGACTTCTCCGAATACGTCTCCGCCTGCATCAAGGACGACGACCATGAGCACCGTGCGGCACTCGAGTCGTCCTACCAGGAGGCCTCGCGCGTTATGTCGCCGCGCGGGCTGCAGAACTATCTGGAGGGCATGCGCGCCATGTGCGCGCTGAACCGCAGCCAGGACCTGGTGCTCACGTACGTGCAGGAGATGCCCGCGGTCGCCAAAGAAGTCGGCGAGGACATCATCCCGGACATCGTCACCGGCCTGATGAAGCTCTCCTCGCACACCTCCGGAACGGTGGTCACGCTGACCATGGCGAACATGCCGCTGGTCGCGCGCCGCCTCGGCGACATCGAGGTGATGCGCGGCTATCTGAATCTGATCCACCAGCTCTCCGGCAAGGCGCCGCGCGGCCTGCGCCCCATGATGGAGAATCTCGATGAACTGCTTTCCAAGCTGACGCTCGGCGGCTTGCGGCGCTGGGCGTTGTGGGGTGCCCAGGCGCACCAGCGCGATCTGGACGGCCAGATGGCGTATTTCGCACTACAGACCGAGTCTTCCCGCTCCGTGCTGCAGAAGGAACGTCGCGGTACGCTGTTCGTCGACAACCAGCGCAAGCTGAATTTCTACCTGCGCGCACTGTGGGGACGCGCCTTCTTCATGCGGCCCACCTCCGGTGACTACGAAACCCGCCAGGGTCTGCGTCCCTTCATCGAGTACTTCCAGGTACACCTGCCCGATGCCTTCGACAGCTTCCGCGGCATCAAAGGGATCGAGGTCTACCGTGCGGCTGCCGCGCATTGCGCAGCCCACATGGTCTATACGCGCGCGCCACTTTCCGCCGAACAGCTCAGTCCCGCGCAGATGAAGATGATCGAGCTGTTCGAGGATGCACGGGTCGAGCAGCTGGCAATCCGCGAATTTCCCGGGCTTGGCAAACTCTGGCTGCAGTTTCACACGGCGCTGCCCGAGCCGAAGGAAAAGGTGGAGCCGCTGCATCCCAGCATGGACCTGATGATGCGGATGGCACGGGCGCTGCTCGATGGTGACTACCGTGACGACGCGGATTTCATCAACGCGCTCGCGGCCGAGTTCCGCACGGCGCTGGCGCAGGATGCCGGCGGTAACCGCATCTCCTGGATGTTCGGCGTGCGTTTCTACAACCTGCTCACCGAGCATGCCGCGATCCCGGCCCTGCGTATTCTGGAAAACATGCCGCTGCCGTACCGCGACGACAATCGCTACATCTGGGCCTTCGCCGAGAACCTGTTCGACACCCGCGGTGCCGACTATCTGCCCGAGCGCGAGCACCAGGTCAGGCGCAAGGTCAGCATCATCGAGATGGCCAACGAGGTCGACGTGGAGAACGCCGGTGACGATGCACAGGAGATCTGGACCTGCGAGACCGAGGTCTTCCCCTACGAGGACATGGGGGTCAGCTATAACGAGATGTGGGGCAAGGAGCCGGTGTCCGATCCCTACCATTACCAGGAATGGGATTATCACGTACAGCTGTACCGGCCCGACTGGACCACGGTATACGAACGCCGGCAGGGCCGCGGCGATCCGGAACTCATGGACGATATCCTCACCAAGTACAAGCCGGTCGCCTCGCGCATCCGCCACCTGATCGATGCGCTGCAGCCGCAGGGTATCGTGCGCCGGCGCGGCTACGAGGAGGGCGAGGAACTCGACCTGAATGCCGCGGTGCGTGCCATGATCGATATTCGGCGCGGTGTCATGCCGGATCCACGCATCAATATTCGCATCACCCGCCACGTACGCGACCTGGCGATCGTGTTGCTGCTGGACCTGTCCGAGTCCACCAACGAGAAGATTGGCGATGCCGACGAGAGCGATGAGCAAGCGCCCAGTATCCTGTCGCTGACACGCGAATCGGCCGGCCTCCTGAGCTGGGCCATCGATTCCATCGGCGATGCCTTTGCCGTCCACGGCTTCGCCTCGGACGGGCGCCACGATGTGCAGTATTACCGCTTCAAGGACTTCGAACAGCGCTACGAGGACGAGGCCAAGTCACGCCTGGCCGGTATGAAGGGCGGCCTGTCGACCCGCATGGGCGCCGCGCTGCGCCATGCCGGCACGCACCTGGTGAAGCAGAACGCCACCAAGCGCCTGGTGCTGCTGGTTACCGACGGCGAGCCGGCCGACATCGACGAGCGCGATCCGCAATATCTGCGCCACGACGCCAAGAAGGCGGTCGAGGACCTCGCCATGCAGGGCGTCTATACCTACTGTCTCACGCTCGATCCGGAGGCCGACCGCTATGTCGCGCGCATCTTCGGCGAGAACAACTACTCCATCGTGGACAACGTGGAACGGCTGCCGGAGCGCCTGCCCAACGTGTTCGCGGCGATCACGGGCTAGCCAGTCTGGGAGTGCCGCCGCGGCAACTGCCGGGCGTGCGCTGGCCACAGCCTAGGCGCTGCCGGTGCGGTTGGCGGCCGGCGGGACCGCCCGGGCATGCCGCAGGATGACGGTGACGAGGGTCTCGGCATCGATCGGTTTGGCTACGTGGTCGACCATGCCCGCTGCCAGACACCGTTCCCTCTCCTCCGCGAGTGCATGCGCGGTCAGCCCGATCACCGGCAATCCCGGGGCGATTTCCTGTAGGCGCCGTGTCGCCGTCAGGCCGTCCATCACCGGCATCTGCACATCCATGAGGACCAGGTCGGGTTCGTCCGCACCCGCGCGCTCCAGGCGATCCAGCACCTGCTGGCCATCAGTTGCGAATTCAACCCTGGCAGCCTCCTGTTCGAGCATGTACTGCAGGATGTAGCGGTTGATCTCCATGTCTTCCGCGGCCAGTATTTTTAGTCCATTCAGCCTCATCCCGTTTACTCCTGTGCTTGCACTGTCACTGTCGGCGGGCGGCTGCGCCGCCGGCAGCGGTAATTCCAAGGTGAATTCGCTGCCGGCACCGGGTTGGCTTGCCACCGTGATGCGGCCGCCCATCAGCTGCGCCAGGTTTTGGCTGATGGCGAGGCCCAGCCCGGTTCCGCCGTGATCGCGGGTAATTGATATATCGGCCTGCTCGAACGGAATGAAGAGTCGGGCGATCACCGCCGCGCTCATGCCGATCCCGTTATCCCGCACCGTGAAGGTGGTCATCGCGCCCGCTTGCCGCACGCTGAGTGTTATCGCGCCCTGCCGGGTGAACTTGATGGCGTTCGCGAGCAGGTTCAGCAGGATCTGCTGCAGCCGCAGGGCGTCGCCCGTGACCCAGGCCGGCAGGCTGGCATCGCAGTGGTTCGTGAACGCCAGGCCTTTCTCGTCGGCGCGCATGCGCACCATGCCCGCCACTTTCTCCACCTGTCGCGCGAGCTGGAACGGCTGCGCTGTGATACGGAACTTGCCCGACTCGATCTTGGAGAAGTCGAGGATGTCATTGATAACGCCCAGCAGGTGCTGGCCCGAATCGATGATGTGCGTGAAGTGTTGCCGGGAACTGCCGGTTGCGCTCTCGCGCAGCCCGATCTGCGCCAGGCCCAGTATGGCGTTCAGTGGCGTACGAATCTCATGGCTCATTGCAGCCAGAAACCTGCTCTTGGCCCGGTCGGCCTGCTGCGCTACCGCCTGGGCACGGCCGGCCTGCTCCAGTTCCAGGGCGTTGCGCCAGTTGCGGCGCTCCAGGCGCTGGCTGTGCAGCACGAGACCGAGGCTCGTCAGGATCAGCAGTGACACGATGACGCCGATAGCGATCGAAAGGTTGCGTTGGCGGGTCTCCTGCGCAAGCCGGTGCTGCGCCGCTAGCTTGCCGACGGTCGGGTCTTCGTGTGCGGACGGCAGGTATACCGCAACGCCGAATCGTTCCGCGCTGAAATGCGTAACGGCCTGTTGGCCCGGTGCCGAGATAAGGAACTCCAGAAAGCGTTCGGCCAGCTGCTGCCTGGCGCCGGGAACGCTGCTTGCGTTGACGACGATCGCACTGATCTCGTTCCTGAAGGCGACATCATCCCGGTACACGGGCCGCAGTGCGTGCGCCAGCCGGTCCCGGTTTGCGAGGTAGAGTCCGACATCGGCGAAACTGTAGGCGCCGGCATCAGCCGCTAGGGACAGCGTGGCGCTGGCACTGCTGCCGGTATTTTCATAGCCCAGCCAGTCAGGTGCGATGCCGGCAGAGGCCCACAGTTCCTCGAGTTTGCGGTACGTGCCGCTGCGCGGGGAGGGGACCAGCATCTCGGCACCCGCGTCCCTCAGCAGGTGGAAGGCCTGGATGAAATCCGTTTTGCCGAGTTCGAGCGTGTCGGGATACGGCCCGAACAAGGCATACTGGCTGTACATGAACTGGATCCGCTGCGTGGCGTAACCCAATTGCAGGAAGCGCTGCTCTTCCGGCGGGTAATGGGTGACGATCAGATCGGCTTTGCCCGTGCGGCCGTCATCCAGCGCCGTCAGGGCGCCCGTGGCGCTGACCGCTACGCTTATGTCCGGATGCCGCTTACGGAACTCGCCCGCGAGATATTCGACCAGGCCGGTGTCGGCCACGGCGCGCGCGGCAGAGACCCGCAGTGTGGTGGCGGGGTCGGTTGCCGCCGTGGCCGGTACGCTGCACAGCAGCCAGCAGGCGATCAGTGCCAGGCTGCGGCGGCACTGCCGCGGGAACCCCGGTGCCGGCCACGCCTGCCGGCAGACGCCGCTTGCGCGTACTCTGGTCGTGCGGCGCGCGATCAACGTCTTCCCCGTGTCGTAATCAGCTGCATTCCATGCCTGTCCGGTTTCCGTGCAGTGCGGCTGCCGCTCGCTGCGAGGGTGCCTGCTTTACGTGCCCGCGGTGCAGCTTGAGCGCACGCGCCGGCTACTGCAACGGGATGATACGTGCTCCGCCCGGCGGCAGCGCCCGATTGCGGTAGCGCACATCCAGCTGCACGAGTGCCTCGCGGTAGGCGCCGACCAGCCGTTGCTGCAGCTGCCTGCCGTCCTGCGTGTAATGGATGATACGACAGGGCTGCGGCTGATCGAGGGCCGCGCGCGCGGCGGCCGCATCGAATTTCCAGGCCAACGTGATCAGGCGACCGCCCTCATTCTCGTGGACGGCATAAGCCTGGCTGTCGACGAACACGATCTCGTCGCGGGTGATCACGGCCAGGAACTGCATGCTGCGGATGGGGACGAAGGTGCAGTTGAATTCGCTGCGTCCGAGCAGGGTGCGCGACAGGTTGTAGATATCTGCCGGCAGTGTCCATGCCTGTTCCGCGACGGCGCCCGGCAGGAAAGGTTTCTGTGACCCGTCTGACCAATACCGACTCCACTCCACAGGTGAGGGTGTGTCCCGCCGCCCGGGAGGATCGGGTATGCCAGTCCGCCGGTGCGTGCTCCAGCACCAACCATAGGCAATCGGTTCGCTCAACGCAACCGTCGGGTCAGGGGATCAGGTGCTGGTGGGTGATCCCTTCCTTCCAGTGTATCCGGTGATCGATGGCAGGGCTGGTATAGATGGTTCCGTCCGCGCTTATCAGCAGCAGGGCGTGGGTATCCATGCGGTCCGCGAGGCTTTTCCAGTTGCCGGGACCCGCGACCAGGAAGGCCGTGGCGGCGGCACTGGCGACCATGGCGCTGCGGTGCACGACGGTCACCGAACGGACCTCGCTGACCGGCTTGCCGTTGCGCGGATCGACAATGCGCCGGTAGAGCGGCTCCTGCCGACCGGCTGCGATGTCCATGGCGTGCACGGTGACCACGCTTTCATCGTCGCCGGTTTCGATCGACCCGATCAGGTGGCTGCCGCCGGCATCGGGAATGCCCGCCCACCAGGCATGGTCGCCGCGCTTGCCCGTCGTATGCACGTTGCCGCCGATGACAGTCATGGTATTGGCCGCGCCGGCCCGGCGCAGGCTGCTGCTGCCAAGGTCCAGGGCAAGCCCGCGTATCACGTCGCCGAACTCGAGCTGCACCATGCGGTTTCGGCCGCTCACGCGATTACCGTTCACGACCAGGTCGTCCATGGTGGGTGCGCGCTGCAGGATCCGCGCCACCTTGGCATCGACCAGCGCCTGCACCTCCTCCGGATAGGGCGGCGGCGTATCGCAGGCGTAATGTTCGCAGGGAAATTCCCACAGTGCGGCCAGCTTGCCGGCCGCCGGGTTGAACAGGCCGGCGCTGGCGTACGACAGCTCGCGTGACCGCGCCAGCAGCTCGACCATTTCGTCGCTGACGGCAATGCTGCGTCCGTGCGCCAGCGCCTCGTTCACGCGTTGCAGTTCGCCGCCGCTGGCGAAGGTGTAGCCGATGTGGTCCAGCGACCGGAACGTCTGCTCCGCCTGCCGGAACGCTGTCTCGGCCTGTTCCGGGGGCAGTCCGGCGATACTGACCTGGGCGAAGGTCCCAAGCACATCGAGGCGGGCTTCGGCCACCTCCGGTCTGCGTGAGCAGCCCGCCGCGGTTGCCAGCAGCAAGGCCACGACGAGCGTGGCCTTAAAGGGTGTGGGTTTCATGGTCTGCACCATCGGTTGGCATTGCACGATCCGGTTCCTTGCGGCATTCAGAAATACGCGGCGTTGACCCACATGTGGACCTGGATGCTGGCTGCATATCCGAGCGCTATCACCGGCGTCCAGCGCAGATGGCCGAAGAACGTGTACTTGCCGCGCGCCTGACCCATCAACGCGACACCTGCGGCGGAGCCGATCGACAGCAGGCTGCCGCCAACGCCGGCCGTCAGGGTGATCAGCAGCCACTGGCCGGTGGGCATGTCCGGGTTCATGGACAGCACCGCGAACATGACGGGGATGTTGTCGACGATGGAGGACAGGATGCCGACGCTGATATTGGCGGTGGTGGCGCCCCATTGGTTGTACATCACGTCCGAGGCCATGGCCAGGTAGCCGAGAAACCCCAGGCCGCCGACACACATGACCACGCCGTAGAAGAACAGCAGGGTGTCCCACTCGGCGCGCGCGACTTTGTTGAAAACATCGAAGGGCACGATGTCGCCGAGCCTTCCGGCATGTTCGCGTTCGATGTCGTTGAACTGCAGCATGCGGCTTTCCGCGCGTCGCAGCAGAAAGCCGAACAGCTGCAGATAGCCCAGGCCGGTCAGCATGCCCATCACCGGCGGTAGCTCGAGGAAGTTGTGGAAGCAGACCGCCGTGACGATGGTCAGCAGAAACAGCACCATGATGGTCCTGGCGCCGGGCTTCATGGCGATCAGCTCGCTGCCGCTGTCCGGCTGGCCGGCGGGTACCGCGAAATGCATGATGATGGCGGGCACCAGGAAATTCACCAGCGCCGGCACGAACAGGGCGAAAAAGGTGCCGAATTCCACCATGCCTTTCTGCCAGACCATCAGGGTGGTGATGTCGCCGAACGGGCTGAAGGCGCCGCCGGCATTGGCGCTTACGACGATATTGATGCAGGACAGCGTGACGAAGCGGGTGTTGTCGCCACCCACGGCCAGCACGACCGCGCACATGAGCAGTGCCGTGGTCAGGTTGTCGGCGACCGGTGAAATGAAGAAGGTGAGGGTGCCGGTCAGCCAGAACAGTGTGTGAAAGTCGAATCCCTTCCGTATCAGCCAGGTCCGCAGGGCATCGAACACGTTGCGTTCGTCCATGGCATTGATGTAGGTCATCGCGACCAGCAGGAACAGCATCAGCTCGGCGTACTCGAGCAGATTGTGGCGCGCGGCTGCCTCGGCCAGGTGGCCGTTGCCGCTCTCGCCCGCGGCCCAGGCCACCAGCCCCCAGATCAGGCCGGCGGCGATGATGACCGGCTTGGACTTGCGCAGGTGGATGAATTCCTCGGCGGTCACCAGCAGGTAGGCGAGCACAAAGATCGCCAGTGACAGATAACCCACCGGACTTGTGGCCAGGTCGGATATCCCGCCCTGGCCACCGGTGGCGGCGAAGAGCATGTCCGGCTGCAGGGCCGCGATGGCCGGCAGCCACGCCCGGCGTGCAGTGCGGTTATTTTTGTTTGTGTCGGTATGCACGCGTTATCTCACGGGTCAGGGCCAGCGCGCGCGGCAGGGCAGCAGTCGCGCAGCGACGCAGCTGCGCGGTAAGCACGCAGCCTTCGCTGCCAGGCACGCCGGCTCCGCCGCAACCATCAGTGGAATGGCGTGCTGAAGAAATCGAAGAACGCCCACATGATGACGGATGAAGTCACCAGGGTCAGCAGCATGGCCGGAGTACCCTTGCGGAACCACAGGCCGGGTGTGATGCGCAGGCTCGGGTCCCCGCTGTCCTTTGCCAGGCGTTCGGACAGGGTAACGATGAACACGTTGGCAGTGGAACCCAGGTGCGTGCCGTTACCCCCCATGCCGACGCCGATGGCCAGTGACCACCACAGAGGCGTGACGTTGATTCCCTGCTGTTCCATGCCCAGGATGATCGGCACCATGGCTGCGGTAAACGGGATATTGTCGATCATGGCGGAGAGGATCGCGGCGCCCCACATCAGGACGATGGATGCGAGCAGCAGGTCGGATTCCACGAACGGACGGATATACTGGCCGAGGAACTCCAGGAAGTGGCTGTGTTCCACGCCGCCGACAACCACGAACAGGGAGATGAAGAACATCAGCAGACTCATCTCCACATCTTCGAACGATTCGTCGAGTTCGATGTGATGTGCGATGAATACCAGCAGCGTGAGACCGATCGCTGCCACGAACCACGGTTCCCATCCCAGTTTGTGATGGAAGATGAAAAGCACGACCATGATGAGCAGCACGATGACCGAGGCATACCATGCCTGGCGGTCCTTGATCCCTTCCCGGTTGGAGAAATCCTGCTGCTGCGGTGTCACCGCCAGTTCGCGCGCGAACAGGTATTTCTGGGCGATCAGGATTGCCAGCCAGGCGGCAAAGACGATGCCGCCCATGTGGATCAGGAACGTGTTGAAGTCTATGTTTGCGGCCGAACCGATCATCAGGTTGGGCGGATCCCCCACCAGTGTGGCGACGCCGCCGGTATCCGACAACAGGGCTGCGGCCAGCAGGTAGGGCACCGGGCTGACCTTGAGCGCCTGACAGATCAGCACGATCAGCGGGCCGAAGATGACCACGGTGGTGACATTGTCGAGCAGCAGCGAAATCACCGTGACCGCTGTGCCCAGCATGGCGAGCAGGATGAACAGTCGGCCACGGCTCAGGTCGGCGATGCGATAGGCCAGGGCCTGGAAGCCCCCGGTGGGGATCATGATGGCGACGATGGTCATCATGCCGCCGAGCAGGAATACCACATTCCAGTCAATCGCCTCGACGGCGAGTTCCGGGCTGTAGAAGTCGAACACCTGTCCGAACAGGACCATCAGGGCGGCGCCGCCCATGGCGAATTTGGTGCGGTGAAAACCGTGCACGCCCTCGGTGAAGATTCCGATAAAGGTTGCAATCAGGATAACGGCGGAGATCGCCATTTGATTGTTCCATATCAGCGGTTCGGTCAGGGTGTGTGCTTCCATTGAATGAAATCCTCAGAAAATGATGTTCAACATGATCATCATGACGGCGAGGAACAGTACGGTCATGACACCGCCTGCACGCATGAAGTCCGGCACCCGATACCCGCCCGGTCCCATCAGCAGTGCGTTCACCTGGTGCGTGGGGATCAGGAAGGAGTTGGAGGTGGCGATGGCCACCGTGAGCGCGAATACCGCCGGGTCGGCGCCGGCCTTGAGCGCCAGGTTCACGGCCAGGGGCACCAGTAGCACCGTGGCGCCGACATTCGACATCACCAGCGTGAAGAAGGTGGCCAGCGCGGCGAGCGCGGTCTGCAATATCCAGATCGGAACCTCGCCCAGCAGCGCCAGTGTCTGTTCGGCGATCCAGGCGGCGGTGCCGGTGTTTTCCACCGCCATGCCGAGCGGGATCAGGCTGGCCAGCAGGAATACGGTTTTCCAGCTCACTGCCTTGTAGGCCTCGTCCATGCTCAGCACGCCGGAGAGAACCATGCCGAGCGCGCCGGTCAGCAGCGACACCGAGAGGCGCAGGTCGGTGAACAGCACCAGCGACAGCGCGACCAGGAAGAAGACCAGCGCGTGGCCGACCTTGTTCGGGCGCACCTCCTCGTGCGGGTATTCTGTCGTGATCACCACGAAATCAGGATTGGACTCGAGCCGGAACAGGGCATCCCAGGTGGTGTGCACGACCAGTGTGTCGCCGGCCTTGAGCGGCAGGTTGCGGATGTCGTCGCCTTCCCGCATGGTCTTGCCGTCGCGGTGCAGGCCGACCATGGCGATGCCGTAGGTCTTGCGCATCCAGACATCGCGCGCGCTCTTGCCGATCAGGTGGGAGCCGGGCGGTATGACCACCTCGGCGACGCCGGACTTGGTCGGCGCCAGGGCCTCGCCGAAGGTTTCCAGGTTCCTGCTGCTTTTCAGCGCGTATTTCTCGACGAAGTTCTGGACGTCAGCCGGGGAGGCGAGGATGCCCAGCACCATGCCGCCTTCGATACCCAGGTCGCGCGCCAGCGCGCCCGGACCGATGCGGGTGTCCTTGTCGGTACGCATGGTGGCGATAATGCGGATATGCGAGTTGCCCTCGACTTCGTCGAACAGCTTGCCGACCAGCGGGCTCGCGGCCGGGACCCGCACCTCGAACAGGGCATAGTCGATGCCGTAGACGTCCTGGAAGTAGCGCATGGTGTTGGATCCGACCGTGCTGCTTTCCGTCTGCCCGGCCGGCAGCACCAGCCGCCCGAGCAGCACGAAGTAGGCGATACCGGTGGTGACCAGGGCCAGGCCGACAGGCGTGACGCTGAACAGGCCGAAGGTATTCATCTTCTGGTCCGGCGGCAGGGCCTGGTTGGACGTCAGGATCAGGTCGTTGAGCAGGATGAGCGGACTGGAACCGACCATGGTCACGGTACCGCCGAGGATGGCGCAGAAGCCCATGGGCATCAGCAGCCGCGAGAGCGCCAGGCCGGAGCGGGCCGAGATGCGGCTGACGACCGGCAGGAACAGCGCCGCGGCGCCGACGTTCTGCATGAAGCTGGAGATGATCGCCACGGTGCCGGAGATGAACGGAATGATGCGGGCCTCGGTGCGGCCGCCATGCTTGAGGATGAAACCCGCGACGGTGCTCATGACGCCGGTCTTGTCCAGGCCCTTGCCGATGATCATCACCGCGATGATCGAGATCACGGCGTTACTGGCGAAGCCGTCGAACAGATGCTTGGTCGAAACGAAGGGCTGTTCGAGGCCGAACAGCAGGGGGCCGGCGAGCGACATCAGCCCGAGCAGGACCATGATGCTGACAGCTGCCACGTCGACGTCGACGATCTCGAACACGAACAGGTAGATCGTCAGCAGGAGTATGCCGGAAACCCAGGCGATTTCGGCGGTCGGGACCGCGGTACTGAGTTTGAATGCGACGGCGAGGAAGACCAGCGCACCGATGAGGCGCTTGATGAGGATGTTTTTCGCTGTTGTGTTCACGTCTACTCCAGTCATGCCAGGACAGGCGCCGTGACGCCCGTAGCAACAGAATGACAGCATGGTCTGGCCAGCTACGCGGGTGGACCGGTAACCGTCAGGGCATTGCCGTCATGATTTATCCAGTCACGCCGCGGTGGTCTGGGACCCCGCCGCGGCGGTTGCAAATCTGGTCTTCCCTCCGGTGCTGCAGGGAAATGCGCCGGTTCCGGTCAGGCTGGTATGCGCATGCCGCCGGGTGGCCCACGAATGAGCTTGATGCGTCCGGTCTCGGGGAATGCGGCATGCGGCGCGCACGCCGGCAAGCGCAGGTCGAGACGATGGCGCAACACGGTGCCGGGAATCGAGCCCGGGGCGGCGGCCGTATCGTCAGTGTCCGGTTCCACGCAGGCAGGCTTTGTCTCCGGCTCGCAGCCCGATACCGGTGTCCCGTCCCACGCCGAGGCGACACCCTCGACGGCATACAGGGCGAACGTCACGAGCAGCGCCCGCCACAGGCAGTTGAAAATGATCATGCGGAATGCAGGCATGCGCAGCTCGAACGGGACCAGGATCATCGACGTAAAAAAGCCGCCGAACTATAGCAAGATGCATTGCCCCAGTCAAAGGCGGGATTAAAAAACGGGTTTGTATTCCGCAGCTTAGCGGGCATGGCCGATTGCTGCGGCCGCTTGGGAGGGGGCGGGCTTGTGTACCGCGCTGGCGGCGTGGGTGGCGGATCAGCCCTCGTCGCTCAGGTCGGCATCCCAGCCGGCCGTGCGCGCCCGATCCACGGCGGCCTGCTGGATACGCAGGTAGCGGGCGCGGATATCCTCGGGCAGGTCATTGACGCGGTGATTGTACTTCCCCCATTCGACGCTGGTTTTTTCCCACAGCTGCTCGATCGCCAGATGGTTCCAGCCGGCGCAGGTCTCGGTTTCCGGGATCAGGCCGAAGGCCCAGGCATCGCGGATGATACGGCCGGTGTCGGTCATGCCGCCGTTGATATCGTTGTCGATGCCGACGTAGCGCTGATCCTTTTTCTGCTGCATGCCGCCAGTATAGCGAACAGTCGGCGGCGCCGATACTTGCCGGTTCCTCTCCGTACCGGCCCGTCCGCTGGGCGGTGCGGCTATAATGCAAGCTGATCCGTGCGAATCGTGGGGGGTGAACATGGCTGGCGTTACCAGGATGCCGACACCTGAAGAGGCCCTGCCCGGGCGCGAGCGCGGCATGCCGGTGCCGGAGCGGCACGCCGTGAACGGCCACCCCCTCGTTCCTCCCTTTCCCGCAGGCATGCAGACGGCGTTGTTCGGGCTCGGCTGCTTCTGGGGCGCGGAACGCAAGTTCTGGCAGCTGCCTGGCGTTTACAGCACGGCCGTCGGATATGCCGGCGGGTTTACCGAGAATCCGACCTACGAGGAGGTATGTACCGGCCTGACCGGACACACCGAGGTGGTGCTGGTCGTCTATGACCCGGCTGCAACCAGCTATGAGGCGCTGCTCAGGGTGTTCTGGGAATCACACGATCCCACCCAAGGGATGCGCCAGGGAAATGACGTTGGGACGCAATACCGTTCCGCGATCTATCTCTATGGCGCTGATCAGCGCGCGGCTGCCTTGGCTTCCCGCGAGGCCTACCAGGCGCGCCTGCATGCGCGCGGTTTCGGCCAGATCACCACCGAGGTTTCCGAGGTCCCGGTCTTCTATTATGCGGAGGATTATCACCAGCAGTACCTCGCGAAAAATCCGCGTGGCTATTGCGGTCTGGGTGGCACGGGAGTCAGTTGCGGCTGAGCGCGATCCGCTGTTGCCGCGGGCAAAAAAAAGGTGGCCATCGGCCACCGGGAGTTGAAGACTGTAATGATGGCGGTGTGCCGCTGTAGCGCCGTCGTCGTCGCGGGAAACTTACCCTGTCTGACCGTCGGTGTCATTAGTACTTATTTCCTAGTCCATCCGATATGCCTGCCCCGCAGTCCGCTCCCGGCGCCCTGCCGCCCGCGACTCAAGCGCCTACCCGTACGCTGAAAGCGTCCCTGACATACCGGCCACTGCTGCAAAGGCAGGCGCCGTGCGCCGTGCGCAGTGCGCAGTGCATGGAACGGATCTGCCCGATGCCTACCCCTGGCCCGTTGCGGCACGCACATGCAGCAGCGGCAGATCCCGATCGCAGCAGGGCGCCACGCAACAAAGCCGCCACGGCTGCGGGTCTGGGAATAGCGGCGTTAGGTTCTGTGTTACTCTTGCGCGATGCTACTGCGGGGTCAGTTACTGAACCGTCTCGCTGACGGTGAATATCATTCTGGAGCGGCCCTTGGCGCTGCGCTTGGCGTCAGTCGCATGGCAGTCTGGAAACACCTCAGCGCACTGCGCGAACTCGGTATCGAGCTGGAAACCGTGCGTGGCCGGGGGTACCGCCTGCGCAATGCCTGCGAGTTGCTCGATGCGGACAGCATCCTGTCGCATGTCGGCATGGGCGCGCGGCCGCTCCTCGGTCCGCTCGAGGTATTGCTCGAGACCGATTCGACCAATTCGCGTCTGCGCCAAAGGGCACTGGATGGCGCGTCGTCCGGCACGATCTGCCTCGCCGAAATGCAGCACGGCGGCCGCGGCCGGCGCGGCCGGCGCTGGGTCTCGCCGTTTGCCTCGAATCTCTATCTCTCGCTGCTCTGGCGGACGCCGCTGGGTGCGGCGGCCCTGGGCGGACTGAGCCTGGTGGCCGGGATTGCCGTGTTGCGCTGCCTGCGGGCATTCGGGGTGACGGCGGCCGGCCTGAAATGGCCCAACGACGTGATCGCGGGCGCTGCCAAGCTGGCCGGTATCCTGATCGATGTGGCCGGTGAAGCGGCGGGACCCTGCGCGGTCGTGGTCGGCGTCGGTATCAATGTCGCCATGCCGCCGACCGCCGCGCGGGACATAGACCAGACCTGGACCGACCTGCGAACGGTGACAGGGACCGGGGACATCTCCCGCAACCGGCTGGCGGCCGGACTGCTCGACGAGCTGTTGCCGGCGTTGCAGGCATTCGAAACGGACGGGTTGCAGCCATTCATGACCGACTGGCAACGTTACGACTTGGTCGGCGGGCGCCCGGTGAACGTGCACCTGCACGACACGGTGGTGCAGGGCCTGGCCCGTGGCATCGACGCGGGCGGGGCCTTGCTTGTCGATACCGACAGCGGCCGGAGGCGCTTCACATCCGGCGAGGTCAGCGTGCGGGTCACGGCATGAACCTGCTGGTGGATATCGGCAATACTTCCGTCAAATGGGCCTGTGCGAACGGTTTGCAGTTCGTGCAAACAGGCCGCTTTGAGCATGCCGGTGGCGATCCCGACGCGCAGATGGAGCAGGCTTGGGGCGCGCTGCCCGCGCCTGGCCGCGTCATGGCAGCGAACGTGGCCGGTGGCGTGCGCGCGACCCGGTTGTGCGCCTGGGTCGAGCGCGCCTGGCAGCTGCAGCCAGCGTTCGTCCGGGCCGCCCGGCAGGCGGCCGGTATAACGAACGCCTACACCGAGCCGGCACAGCTCGGCGCGGATCGCTGGGCGGCGATGATTGCGGCATGGCACGCGATCCGTGGCGCGGTCTGCGTGGTGGACTGCGGTACGGCGATCACCATCGACCTGATCGACACGGCCGGTCAGCATCGCGGTGGCCAGATCCTCCCGGGCGTGACGATGATGCGGCATGCGCTGGGAACCCGAACCGCACAGCTTCCCCGGGTGCACGGTCAGCGGGAGCCGGTGCTGCTTGCGCGCGACACCGACGCTGCCATCTACAGCGGCACACTCTATGCCGCGGCGGCGGCGATCGAGCGTATCGTGGCCGACATGGCGACGGCCACGGGACTGCGGCCCGAACTCGTGCTCACCGGAGGCGCGGCGACGCTGCTGACGCCGCAGCTGCTACCGGCCTTTAGTTACGATGCGGATCTGGTCCTGAAAGGGATCGCCTTACTCGCCGGAGATACTTGATGCGCCATCTCGTGTACCTGTTGCTGATCCTCAACGTAGCCTATTTCGGCTGGAACCTGTTTGCTGCCGGTACGCCCGAACAGCAGCAACGTGAATTGCCGCCGCTGCCGGCCTCGGCCAAGCCACTGGTGACCCTGCAGGAGATGCAACAGCACTCCGCAGCCGTGCTGGAGCAGGATGCCGACGGGGTCGATGCGCTCACCAGGACGGATCCGCCCGGTGCCGGTGGCACGGCGGTCTGCCAGCGACTGGGACCGTTCCTGGCGGAGGCGGATGCACGCGCGGTGGCCGCGCAGCTCGACCGGCACGGTCTCGAGCCACGACAGCGCGTCAGCGCGGACCGGCAGGAAAGCAGCTACTGGGTCTACCTGCCGTCGATGACGCGGGCTGCGGCAATGGAGATAGCCCGACAGCTGGATGCGCAGGGCGACCACGAGTACTACATCGGCAAGGACAATTTCATTTCGCTGGGCACCTTCCGGGACAGCGCGCGTGCCGAGATCAGGCAACGGCAGTTACAGGAGATGGGTCTGGATGCGATGCTCGAGCCGCGCCACGCGACCCGGGACAGCTACTGGCTGGAATTCCGGGGACGGCACGAGGCTGCGCCGATAGTGGCAGAGGTGATGGACCGGTATCCCGGGCTGCTGCTGCAGCCCATGGCGTGTCTGTGACCGCGTCAATTGCAGCTGCTGTGGCCTTACAATACACTATCAGCCCTGTCCTGCCGGACAGGCTGCCGGCGTAGCTCAGATGGTAGAGCGCTTCACTTGTAATGAAGATGTCGGGGGTTCGATTCCTCTCGCCGGCTCCATTCCCCAGTTCCCGCCATCCCGGCAGCCAGCAGTGCCGGTAGCATCTAAAGCGGTCTGATTCCGGGCCGATACGTCCTGAGGCGCCATGAACTCGGGCGCCGGCATGTCTCTTCTCCGGTGACGGTCTTTACAAGGATGTAAAGCGTGACGGCTAGCAAACAATCCCTTGCAGCGCAGCTCAGACGCAAGGAGCAGGAATTTCAGCTGCTCAGCCAGATCACCCAGATGGTCGGCAGCGAGCACAACCTGCAGAAAGTGTTCGATACCGTTGCCAGCAGCGCGCGCGAATTGCTCCGGGTCGAGACCGTTGCCATTCCCATCTTGTCGGACGACGGGATGCGCTACACCTACCGGGCGGCGTGTGGTGTGAATGCCGATGATTTGCGCGACACCGAGCTGCCTGTAGAGGTCGGCCTGTGCGGCTGGGTGCTGCGCCACCGCCGCGCCTGGTGGCAGGGGCTGACCGAGGCGCTGGCGGAGCGCGACGGCAACCGCTGGGAAGGCGACGGCGCAGCGGTGATCCTGGTGCCACTGGTCGGCAAGCATCGTTTCCTCGGCGGTATCGCCTGCATGCGCAAGGTGGACGGCCAGGCCTTCGCGGCGGAAGACCTGGAGCTGCTCACCCTCTTCGCCGGCCAGGTCAGTATAGCGATCGAGAATGCCATGGCATTCGAGGAGCTGCAGGCGGCCAGGCTGGCTGCCGACGCCTACCGGGACAAGCTGGAGCGACTTAACCAGAAACTGATCGCCGCCAACCGCGAACTCAAGCATCTTGCGGTGCACGATCCACTCACCGGTCTGCCGAACCGAACGCTGGTGCTCGATCGCCTGGAACAGTCGATCATCAGCGCACGGCACAACGGGGAAGGTGTGGCGCTGATCATGATCGACCTGGACCACTTCAAGGAAGTGAACGATACCCTGGGGCATGGTACGGGCGATCAGTTACTGATCAAGATCGGCGAGCTGTTCCGGAACGTCCTGTGCGAGGAAGACACCATCGGGCGGTTGGGCGGAGACGAGTTCGCGGTAGTGATACCGGCGGCGGGCAAGAACGAGGCGCTTGCCGTTGCCGAACGGCTCGGTGCCGCCCTCAAGACGCCGGTGCTGATCGGGCAGACGGCCTGTTCTGTGGGCGCCAGCATGGGCATTGCGGTCTGTCCCGAACACGGCGCACATCCATCGGCACTGATGAAATGCGCGGACGTCGCGATGTATATCGCCAAGCGCAACCGCAACGATATCTTCATTTACGACGAGGCGATGGATACCAACCGTCCGGAGCGTCTCGAACTGGTCAGGGACCTGCATCTCGCCATCCAGCAATGGGAGATCGATGCGGCCTTCCAGCCGAAGCTGGACCTGCAAACCGGGCTGATCATCGGCGCGGAAGCCCTGGCGCGCTGGACGCGCCCCGGTCACGGCCTGGTATCGCCGGTCGAGTTCATCCCCATACTCGAGCAGACCGGCCTCATCAAGCCGTTCACCCTGCAGATGGTCGAACACGCGGTGCGCTTCTGCAAACTGTGTGTGCAGTCGGGTTACCGGATCGGTGTCGCGGTCAATCTTTCCGCCCACAACCTGCGTGATCCCAGGCTGCCGGAACAGGTCGGGGAGATCCTGTCCTATCACGGGCTCGCGGGGAACCTGTTGACGCTCGAGATCACCGAGAGCGCAGTAATGATGGATCCCGAGCTCAGTTTCGAGATTCTGAGCCGGCTGCACGCGATGGGCCTGCAGTTGTCCATCGATGACTTCGGTACCGGCTATTCGTCGCTGAGCTACCTGAAACGCATGCCGGTGCAGAAACTGAAGATCGATCGCTCCTTTGTGCGCGATATGGTGCGGGACAGCGATGATGCGATAATTGTCCGCTCCACCATCGATCTGGCCCATAACCTGGGCCTGAAAACCATCGCGGAGGGGGTCGAAACCGAGGAAACGCTGGAGGTGCTGCGGGGGATGCGCTGCGATATGGTGCAGGGGTATCTGATCAGCCGGCCGCTGGCGCCCCGGGATTTCCTCGCCTTCCTCGGTGACAGCGACTGGCAGGTACAGACCGCTGCCGGCGCCTGAGCCGGCAGCGGATTCCGGACCCCAAACGAAGAGCCCCGCAGCAGCGGGGCTCTCCTTTCAGCAGAGTGACTCTGGTTCAGGCCGCCTTCACGTTGCTCGCCTGCAGGCCCTTGGGGCCCTGCTCGACATCGAACGTAACGCTCTGGCCTTCAGTCAGGGTCTTGAAGCCATCGCCGACGATGGCGGAGTAGTGTACGAACACATCCTCACCACCATCGCTGGGCGCGATAAAGCCGAAACCCTTGGACTCGTTGAACCACTTAACAGTACCTGTCGCCATTAAAACTTACCTCGAAACAAAAAAAACGAAATTTCAATCGCAAACCGTGCAGGGCCTGTGCAGGAGGGTCAATCTATAATTCCGATACAACCTGAAACGTGCAACTGAAACGCATGCCGGGTCCGAGGCGGCTGCAGTTGCATCCGTCCGTACCTCGTCAGAAGGGATAGTACACCAAGCGTGGCGGAATTGCGCTAGTTATTGCAGCGTTGCGGGTTACGGTCGCTTGTTCAGCGTAAGCCACGGCATCTCCGAGAGCAGCAGCTGGCGTTCTTCCAGATCCAGGTTTTCCATGCGCCGGTCGCGGCGCTTGCGCCGTTCCCGGGCAAACTGCGCGCGGCCGTTGTCTTCCAGCGGATCGTGCCCCGTGTCTTTGGCCTTGCGTCTGTCCGTGCGATGTTTCATGACCCCCCCCAGGCGTCGCGACGCGGATGTTCGCTGTCAGCTTAGCGGCCGGGCGGGTGGCCACTTGAGTGGCTGAATGCAAAATAAACAATGAGATACCGAATGACCGTGCCACTCGTGCCCGCCTTGCCGGCCCGCCGCCGACCCCGGCGTGGCGGATCGTGATCCGGATCATGGTTTTTTCCGGAAGACTGTAGTGTGGCGGAAAACGGCCGATATCCCCCGGTACGAACAAGGTTGCAGTGGTGGGGCGGTCCCGTGACCACTGCATTGTCAGGAGGGGTCGGCGTTGCGCGTTCGCAGTATGAAAATGTTCAACTCGATCGGTTTTATCGGTCTGGTTGTGTTCTGCGCCGTCGTGCTGACATCCATCGTTTTCTCCGCCCCGGCCACGGTCGCCCCGCCGCTGGCCGAGCATCTCGCCGAGTGGCCCTGGCTGCTGCAGGCGCAAACGCCAGCCACCGCTCCCGCTGCCCTGCTGCCCGCGGTGGAGTCTGTGCAACGCTGAACCGGTTGCCGGTATTCGACCGACCGCTGCTGCAGTGCGCACGGGGCTGAGATGCGCTCTTCCCTGTGCTGCGCGACATTGTCCAGCGCCGCGGGAGTCAGGAGCGGTGAGACCGCATGGCGGCCGAGGTAACGGCCTGGGTCAGGCTGCATTCACGACCGCAACGCGGTTCCGCGGGATCGTGTGACAGGTTCTAGAACCTATCTCAAAATTGGCACAAGCATTCTCACATCGTCATGCCCGCGCAGGCGGGCATCCAGAAAACCCGCGAAATACTGGATTCCGGCCTGCGCCGGAATGACGAAAAACATGGCCGCCGCAGGATTTTCCAAATTTGAGACAGGTGCTAGTCTCTGCCATAACGGCGTCTGACGTAATCGTCGACCAGCTGGCGAAACTCGGCAGCGATGCCGCTGCCCTTGAGCGTGACCGATTTGGTGCCGTCGATATAGACCGGTGCAACCGGTGTTTCACCGCTGCCCGGCAGGCTGATGCCGATATCCGCGTGCTTGCTCTCGCCCGGTCCGTTGACGACGCAGCCCATCACGGCCACCTTCATCTCCTCGACCCCCGGGTAATGCTGTCGCCAGTAGGGCATCTGCAGGCGCAGGTGCGCCTCGATTTCCTGCGCGAGCTGCTGGAAGAACGTGCTCGTGGTGCGGCCGCAGCCCGGACAGGCGATCACCGCGGGGGTGAAGTGGCGCAGGCCCATCGACTGCAGCAGCTCCTGCGCGACGGCCACCTCGCGGGTGCGCTCACCACCGGGTTCCGGTGTGAGGGAGATGCGAATGGTATCGCCGATCCCGTCCTGCAGCAGCACCGCCAGGGCGGCGGTCGATGCCACGATGCCCTTGGTGCCCATGCCGGCCTCGGTCAGACCCAGGTGCAGGGCGTAGTCGCATTGCGCGGACAGCAAGCGGTAGACCGCGATCAGATCTTGCACGCCGCTCATTTTTGCTGACAGGATGATGTGATCGCGCGGCAGGCCGAGCGCCTCCGCTTGCGCGGCGCTTTCCAGCGCCGAGGTCACCATGATTTCGTGCATGATCTCGCGTGCGTCGAGCGGGTCCGGGCGCTGTGAGTTGGCATCCATCAGGCGCGCCACCAGGGCCTGGTCCAGGCTGCCCCAGTTGACGCCGATGCGCACCGGCTTGTCGTAGCGGCAGGCGCATTCGATCATCTGCGCGAACTGTTCGTCGCGCTTGCGGCCGCGCCCCACATTGCCGGGATTGATGCGGTACTTGGCCAGCGCCCGGGCGCAGTCCGGGTACTGCGCCAGCAGCTTGTGTCCGTTGAAATGGAAATCCCCGATCAGCGGCACGGTTGACTCGCCATCCCGCGCCAGTTGCTCCGCGATGAGCGGCACTGCCGCGGCAGCGGCCTCGGAATTGACCGTGATGCGGACCAGCTCGGAGCCGGCCCGAGCCAGTGCGCGCACCTGTTGCACGGTGGCCGCTACATCCGCAGTGTCGGTGTTGGTCATCGACTGCACCGCCACCGGGGCGCTGCCGCCGATGACGACGGCGCCGACCCGGACGGGGATGCTGTGGCGGGTATGAATCGGGTGCGCGGCTGTTGTCATGGGTGGGCTGGACCTCGTTGCGGCTATGATAATGAAAAATCGTTCCGGCGGTACAGTTCCGGCGCGTCGGCGGCGGGCCGTGTCCCGTCGGGACCGGCGCCAGGGAGCGGCCGGGTCGGGCAGGCTTGCAAGTCCGGCGGGACTGGATATAATCACAGCTACTGTACGGATAACCAGTAGCCGCATATGACCCAGGATACGCTGACTGCACGCCAGGCCGAGATTCTAGAACTTATCCGCGCGCACGTCGTGGAGGAGGGGTGTCCGCCTACCCGCGCCGAGATCGCCGACAGCCTTGGCTTCCGCTCCCCGAATGCCGCGGAAGACCATCTGCGTGCGCTGGAGCGCAAGGGCTACATCGAGCTGGTTCCCGGCGCCTCGCGCGGGATCCGCCTGCTGGAAGAGGATTACGGCCTGCCGGTGATCGGCCGTGTCGCGGCCGGTGCGCCGATCCTGGCCGAGCAGAACATCGAGGATTACTGCCAGGTCGAACCCGCCCTGTTTTACCCGGCTGCGGATTATCTGCTGCGCGTGCGCGGCGACAGCATGCGTGACATCGGCATCCTGGATGGCGACCTGCTGGCCGTACATCGCACAGCGCGGGCCGAAAACGGCCAGGTCGTGGTCGCCAGGCTGGGCGACGACGTCACCGTGAAGCGCTTCCGGCAGCGCGGGGCGGTTGTGCGTTTACTGCCGGAAAATCCGGACTACGAGCCCATTCGCGTCGATCTGCGCGAGCAGGAACTGGTGATCGAGGGTTTGGCCGTCGGCATATTGCGTAAGGAGATAGCTTGATGAATACCGTGACAAAATTGCATCATCTGAACGCCTGGGAGCGCACTGCGGCGGGTGGGGCAGGCGTCGTGTCCAGCGGGATATCCGGCCTGGATGAACTGCTGCCGGCTGGCGGCTGGCCGCGGCACGGCGTGGTGGAGATCATCGTGCCGGACATGCTGGCCGATGCCATGGGTCTGGTGCTGCCGGTCCTGCGTCGCCTGGGGCAGCAGGGCCGGATGCTGGCGCTGGTCACGCCTCCGTTCGAGGCTCGCGCGAGCCTGTATGCCGATGCGGAGATCAATGCCAATCGCGTGCTGCAGGTCAACCCGCATCCGGGTCGCAGTGCCCTGTGGACGGTCGAATCACTGCTGGAGACCGGTGCCTGCGCGGCCGTGCTGGCCTGGCCGGGATGCAATACCGAACTCATGGGCAAGCGGCTGCGGAAGGCGGCTGCGGCAGGTCGTTGTCTGGGTATCCTGTTTCGCTATGCCGGGCTGGCAACGCGGCGCAGTGCCGTGGACCTGCGGCTCAGGCTCGATGTCACCGGGGCGGGCCGGGTGCTGTATCGCGTGAACGGCAACGGCGAGACCCTGGCGGGTATCAGTATCTAGCGTACCCGAGGTACCACCGGATGGCGGAGGATGTCCTGCTCTCGCGGCATCACCGTGCCGCCGGGGCTGGCCGTCAGCATTGCCGGTAGCGCTGTAGCAAGGCGTATGGCGCAGCGCCTGCGCTGGGGATGCCGTTGCGTGCTGCGTGATCCTTGGCCGTCAGCCCGGTCAACTCCGTGTCGCGTTCGCCCTCCAGCCCTGGCGGCTGGCAAAACATCGCTCGAAATAGCGTTCCGTGGCCGTGATCAGCTTGCGTTGCTCTGCGTTGAGCGCGGATTCCAGCGTGCCGATCCGGGTCATCATCGCCAGCAGCGCGGTTGCCTGTTCCGGTGTGAAGCGGGAACTGCTGGCTTCGAGGATCCGGTCCAGCTTGTCGACCAGGTAGATCTCGTCGCGAATGAGATGCGCGCTGGCCAGCATCAGGTCGGAGGCCGCGTTGCCGTCAAGCTTGAATTCCTGCTCGAACAGGGTTCGGAGCGCGTGTTTCTGCCCGCTGCTGATCTCTCCCTCGCACTTCGCCGTGCCCAGCAGCAGCACGGCGGCAACATCCATCGGATCGTCCAGACGATACAGGGCCGGGGTGTTGTACTGTCTGCGCCAGCGCGAACGGCGCAGCCAAAGCAACGGGTTGATCGAGTCAGGGTTGAATCCGGAACGCTGCAGCGCAACAAGGGCCCAGATCAGGCCGGCGACCGATGACAGGATGGCGAGTACGATGTGCATGCACGGTTTCCGCTCTGGCAGTCCTTGATTTAACGGCTGAAATCTCCGGCGATGTAGAACCTGTCCCGCTATACCCCGCAGCGGCGGCGATTTGTTGGCTTGGCAAAACGCGGTGGGCGCGGAGTTGCCGTCGCTACAGGTGGACTGCAGCGCTGCCAGATGAAAAAAAGTGCGCGGTCCCAGTGGGTTGCGACCGGGTTGCGGTCGGCAGCGCGGCACACGTGGAATGGCGAGACAGGTTCTGGTGTCGCCCATCATGCTGCCATTTTGGCAGGCTGGCGTGACCGGCCACCGGTCAGTGCATCAAACCCATCCGGGTTCGTCGGGAGGCGCTCTCGCTGCCATTCGCGATCCGGCCACCCGGCTGCGCTCGGGCGCACCGCTGCATCCGCGCGGTGATCCGGCTCACGAGCGCAGGTGCGACCGACGATGCGCCCTGATGTCGACTGCGATCTTGAGCGTGACAGGCAGTAACAGGGCGGCAACCGGGCTGCCCAGGGCGAGGCTCAGGCCGCCGCCGATGATCACGGTGACGTGCATGATCATGATCCGGTCGTAGGGCCCGCGCATCAGCTCCCGCGGGCGCTGGCGACGGTATTCGCCCTGGCCGATGAAATGGTAGTAGAACGACAAACCGTGACTGAGCAGCAACGCCAGCAGTGCCGGCCAGAGCGCATACAGGTATCTGCCGACATCCGCCAGCGCGCTGTCGCCGCTGCCTTGTCGCGCCACGAACAACTCGAACACGAACAGGAAATGTACTGCCATGAAGGCGCCGAAATGGCTGACAAACAGCAGCCCCGTGAAGAGCGCCGCCCAGCGCTGCACCACGGCCATTTTCAGCAGGTTGAAGCATCCGATGACGGCGCTTTCCGCCCAGAACAGGACCATGAGCCGTCCGAGATCCCATCCGAACAGCAGTACGCCGGCGATGGGTACGAGGTTGGCGGCAAGCAGCGCCAGCGCGGTCAGTCGCGAACCGTCAGCTGCAGTAGAGGATGCCGCCGGCTCGGTCTCGGCTGCCTGTGCGACGTCCCCGGGCAACCGGCGTGGCGCGCTCAGGAAAAAGCCCGGTGCCGCGGCCACAGTTGTGACCGGCAATGCGCGGATCCGCTCGGCCAGCCCTTCGGCGGTAGCCGGGTCGAGGTCCGAGCCGAGTTCCATCCGCGTCCCCGCGTAGTCGAACGCGAGGTGCGGACCGCGCCAGGCCGTGCCGGCGCCCGGTTCCGGTATCCGACGGTGCAGGTTGGTGATGCGGGTCGGATCGAGCCGGAACCGTACGAACAGCAGCGGCAGCCCGAGCCGGACTTCCACGCTGCCGGGCCGCAGTACCACGACCTCCCGTCCGAACCCGAGCAGCGCGAGCAGGCCATAGAGCACGGCAAGACCCAGCGACCAGCCCAGGAGCCAGGCCGTCGTGAACAGCGCCATGGTCAGGTTGAACAGGCCGTCAAGGGCGACCCAGCTGCCCGCGGCCTG
>JAWLAI010000012.1 GCA_041395565.1 Pseudomonadota bacterium
TCGCAGGAGGCGGGCCCCACCAATGTGCACATCAAGGCCGAGTGCCCGCTCAGCACGATGTTCGGTTACATCGGCGACCTGCGCACCATGACCTCCGGCCGCGGCCAGTTCTCCATGGAGTTCCTGCACTACATGCCGTGTCCCCGCAATGTGGCGGACGAGGTCATCAAGGAAGCCAAGGAACGCCAGGCGGCCAGATAACCCGCAGCCCGGGGCAGGAGCGTTGTAGCCCCTGCCCCGGGCACATGGCGCTTGTATGACCCCATCACTGCCGGCCACCGGGAGGTATCCGGTCATGTCGGTAGCGGGTTGTGTCCTCTACCAGTGCGCAAGGTAGACGGCACCGGTGACGATCCGCATCAGCACCAGCAGATCCCCGCCATCGTTGTTGCCGTCGGGTTGCGGGTATCCCGCGACCAGTGGCGCGATGTCCCAGCGTGCCTGCTCGGCTGGGCTCGGAGAGTAACTCCCGGCAAGTATGTTCGTCGCCAGCAGGAGATCCTGCACATCGACAACGCCGTCCACGTTGATGTCACCGGGCACCAGCATTCCCGGGTAGGAAGTATCGTCGAGCGGGTCAGTGCCAGCGGTTACCTCCGCGCCGTCGCCTGCGCCGTCATTATCGGTGTCGAACAGCAACCTCTCGGTCCCGATCTGGAGTTCGTAGCTGTCGGTCAGGCCATCGTTGTCGTCATCGAGATCACAGGCGTCTCCCTCTGGATCGCCGTCGGTATTGCGCTGTGCCATGCCGCCATCCCCGGGGTCCTGCAGGAACGGGCCGTTCGGTACGCTACGGCAGTTGTCGCTGTCGTTGGGAACGCCGTCGGTGTCGTCGTCATTGGCCAGCGGCAACGACGGCAGCCCGGAAACCGTGGTCAGCTCGTTGCTGTCCATGGTCAGGTAGCCGTGGTAGTAGACGGTCTGGTCCGCGCTGCGGATCTCGACGTGCAGCCTGTCGTTCAGTAGATAGCCGTAGCCGAACATGTCGGTACGGGTCTGGCCGTTACCGTCCGGGTCTGGGACGGCGGCCCAGACCAGGGTGCCTGTGTTGTCATCGGCCGGTCCATGACCGGACCATACGACACCGGCCGGGCCTGGATTGACATTGCTCCACCGTGACGCAGCGCCGTCCTTCTGCCGGATGACCGAAGGGTAGTGATAGTCTCCGGAAATCCAGAGCACGCCGGTTCGGGTCAGCGCTGCGAGGATGGCATCCCGCTCCATCGGATAGTAGCGCCAGGAATCACCCGGGCCGCTCGCGCCCAGTGTCTTGGTGGAAGACACGACGACGAATTTCGCGGTCGAGGCGTTGATGCGGTCGATCAACCAGGCCTTCTGCTGGGCCCCGAGCAGGGAAACCGGCGTGTTGCGCAGTGTGGCGTCTGAGTAATCGCGGTAGGAAATATCATCGATAAATATGAACTCGATGTCGCCGTAGGTTTTCCGGAAGTAGCTGATCGGGTAGTCGGACGGCGAGGGTGTCTCATTCTCGGCCAAGGCGCCGGACGGGACGATCGTGTTCTCGCTGATATCGTAGGTGGCCTGCGCATTGTCACTCCAGGCGTCGGCCCAGGTCTGCCAGGCGGCGCGTCCCTGCCGCCAGTGGTAGTTGACCTGCGCCTGCGTGGTTGCGTTGATCGGGACCTGCAGGTTGGCGGTATAAAGATTGTGCGCCCAGTTGTCGCCGCCCCATTCATGGTCGTCGAACTGAACATATAAGTCGAACGGCGCCGCTGCCAGCGCCGGCCAGCCCGGTGTCAGCATCATCTGTTCGTAATGATGGTTGAAGTCCTGCGGGTTCGGCCCCGCCGCCACCGAATCGAACTGTACCGGCTCTGCGCTGATGCCCCAGGCGGTCGTCGCGTGATTCGTATACGGTGCATCGCCCTGGCTGATGACCAGGTCCGGGTCAAGGTCGATAATCGCGCTGGCGATCGTCAGCGGACGGGGGTGGTCCTCACAGGAGAACCAGGCGAATCCTCCGGCTGCGTCTACAATGGCGGGCAACGGCAGGAGCAGGAGCGCCAGAACGGCAGACGGGTGGCGGTAGCTGCCGCCGGATTGCGTGTTCACTTTGGATTTTCCTTGTACATGCTTGCCTGCTCGCGCTGCCGGTAGTGCCCGGATGCCTGCGGCAGGTAGCCGGGACTGTGGCTGTGCGATGTCGCGACGCGCCGTGAGAGGGCGATATTCTAGTTTCGCGCCGTGCTGCCATAACTAATGCTTTCGTACTACTACGCATGACCAGTGCATGACAGCGACACTGCCCCGGGTCATGACTGGGCGGAGTGATATCCCTGCGGGCACGAGGTTCTTCCGCGCTGCAAGGACAGCCAGCCGTTTGCGGTAACGCCCGGCGGTGCCGGTTAGCCCAGGCAGGCAATCCTGACAGTTCGGCGGCTATCCAACCGCGCGCCTGCGGATACAGCACCAGGTGTAAAGGCATCATTCCAGTGCCTGTCTGAGGATCACGGCCAGGTCGGACAGATCGATCATGCCGTCCATGTTCATGTCGCCATGCGCATACTGCGGCACTCGTGGCATGAGCTGGCCTGCCACGATGCGCATGGCGATCAGGACGTCCGCCGCATCGATGTTGCCGTCCGGATAGCCGTAAGGGGCCAGGTCGCCATCGGCCGGGGCGGGCAGGGAATACCTGTCCAGCGGATTCGAACCATGCAGGATCTCGATACCATCGGGGCTGCCGTCAGCGTCGCTGTCGGTCTTGCGGGGGTCGGTGCCAAAGTCCTGCTCACCGTCGGCGAAGCCATCCTGGTTGCTGTCGATACCGGCACTGACGCTGCCGATCGGCACGACGCCGCCGGCGCCGTCGACCAGGCCGTCGTGATCGGTGTCGGCCAGGTTGGGATTCGTGCCGGTAGCGGCCTCGGCGGGATCCGTGAGGCCGTCGCCGTCCGTATCGCGCAATGCCACGTCACCATCGAGCACGGGCAACACGTAGTTGAACTGTGCCTTGCCGGTCGCCCACTGGATGCCGCTGTAGAGGCTGAAGTAGACACCGCAGTCCGCGCCTGGCATGTTCGGGCATGCGACTGCTGCGTCTGCGTAGTGGTAGAAGTCGAGGCGCAGGTTGCTGAACTGCTGCAGATCCGGGTCGGTACCCGTCGCCAGCGAACCCCATGACAGCGCGGCGGTGCCGCCCAGTTCGCTGTAGAACAGGTGGCCGAGTTCGCCGCCCGTGCAACTGAAGCCCAGTCCATCGGTCCGGGCCGCCCCGGCCAGGGTCTTGCAGGTCGGGTCCGGGCCGGCGGAGCGGGGCAGACGCCAGTCGCTGTATGACACGCCATAGGCGCTGTTGTAGTACACCAGCTGCTCGGTCCAGGCCATGGCGGCCCACCAGGTCATTCTGCCGTTGAACGCCCCACTGTCATCGTGCAGGAATTCGGCCGCCGAGAGCGCATGGCCCGCGATCGGGCCGGCGGTGGCGACTATCTCGCTGACGCGCGCAGCAGTGAGTTCGCTGGCCGCAAAATTGGCATCGGCAAGCCAGGTGACATTCAGCTCCGTGTCATAAACGAGCCCGCCGCCGCGTGCCTGCAGGGCCGCATGCGCGCCGTCGGCAACCAGCACGAATGCGGCGAACAGTACGCTTGCGGGCAGCCCGGTGGACGGCAGCTGTGCTTGCCTGCGCAGGGTGGCGAGCCGGGGTGCTTGCATTGCGGCTATGAATACTGCACGAAGGCGCGGGATATGGCCTGCGCGCCGAAGCCCATCAGCTGCTGGATGGCCGGTGTCGGAACCATGCCGGCACGGGACAGCTCGCCCATCAGTTCGGCCAGATTGCCGGGCTCGTCGTATGCCAGGCGTCCGAAGCGCATGAGATGCAGCCTGCGGATCTTGCCCAGGAAATAGCTGCCGGCGACTGGCTGTCCGTTGCCCTGATTGGCGCCGACACTCAGGGCCGTGGCCGGGGTGATCTGCTGGGGAGCGATATCACCAATCCCGCTCAAGGTCTTGATCGACGAGGTTGCCTGGACGTCGGTACCGTCCCGGTAGGTGTGGGTGAACGCGGCGTTGACCCCCGTGCCGGCGGGCCGGTGGTCGATCCGGCAGAAGATGTTGCGACGGCTGTTGCTGACATCGCCCGTTTCCACGACCACGTCGGTATAGCCCAGGCTTCTGCTCTGCAGGGTGAACCGCACCACGCCGTTCGTCCGGTATCCCACGCGGATGCCGTCGAACAGTCCGGCGCTGTTGTAACCGCAATACAGAATGGTTTCCCGGTTCTGGGGATCGGGGGAGACCGCGCCGACCTCGAGCTGAAAGCCGATCAGATAGCTGGCATCGCCCGGACACGCGACGCCGGCGAACAGCGCCGGATCCGCAGACCAGGGCGTCAGCAATGACGTGTTCAGTCCGTTGCCGTTGAACCAGCCGTTACCCGCGGACCACGGATTGCCGCCCACCGTGACGAAATCCGGCAGCGGGTTCTGGATCCCGGCTGCCTGGCCGTGCTGTTCCAGCGGGAAATAGCACCAGTTGAAACTCATATTGCCACCATCTGGTTTCTGGATGCCCGGTGATACAGCCTGGCCGCATACTTGACCACGCCGCGGCCGCCATCGACATGCGCGATATCCAGATACATCGGGCTTTGCTCCGGGTGCACCGTGACGAGGATGAAGTTGTGCAGGAAGCGGTCACCGATGTTGGTGTCCGAATGCTCCGAGTATTGCAGCTGCCCGCCCCAGCCCCACGGGCGGGTCGGCGCATCGAAGCCCGCGCCGCCCACCGCATTCGCATCGCCGAGTGTGCCCGCGCTCCAGGCCCAGAAGTCATCGAGCTTCAGTGTGTGTACGGTGTGGTTGTCGCCGTAAATCGAAACCAGGTTGCCGGCCACGCCGTTCAGGTTCGGACGTGACTTCATGTCGGCCAGCCAGGCCTGGGCCTCGCTGGCATGGAATTCCAGCCACGGCTGCCCGACCTGGGTCAGCCCGGACTCGTGCATGGCGATCTTGAACGCGTGGGTATCCACGTCCAGGAATGCCATGTGGTCGGCAATCTGCTGCGCGCCGTAACAGGGGGTATCGGTAGGGACCCGCGAATCATACGGCTCGATGAATCTCGACATGTCCCACAACGAAATCCTGACCGGGCCCATGTCCTTTCCCAGTACCATTGCCCGGGGCGCAGCGGGGCGGGTTGAGAGCGGCCGAAGAGGCATCCCATTCCTACCGTACGATCTCCTCGAGGCTGCCGGCACCCGGATACAGGGTTTCAGCATCCGGTCACCAGCGGCAGGGTTGGCGTCGCCCCGGCACCAGTTACCGCCGATGGCGTGGTCACCGCCGGAGTAGCAGCATGGCAGATTGCGATAGACCCACTGCCGGTCGGGCAGCATCCATTTTGCCGCACTCTCGAACACGCCGTAGTTCGCTGCCCACGCCTTGGCGTAATCCGCGCCGATGCCGGTATCCTGGGGGGCGCCGGTGGAATGAAACCCGGTGAGTGGATCGTTGACCGTGAAGGTGTCTGTGTAGTGCACGTCATCGATGTGAAACATGCTCACGATCGGTACCGGTGAGTTCGTGACCAGCTGCCGGATGATCCGGTGTGTATTGGTGGGATTGCGCGGGGTAGCGCCGTCACAGGTGCCGATGATGAACCCGAACGGCGTCTGACTGTTGTCCGGCAATGTCTGGAACGACCCATCCAGGGTCACACCGTCCTGTGTGACCGAGTAGGTATACCCGGTCCACGGCCGCAGCCCGCTAAAGCGGATTCTCACAGTCCACAGGCCGCGGGCGGGCAATTCGTCCACCCGCAGCGAGGGCGCGTCGATGGCGATGTTGCCGCCGCCAGAAACGGTTGCGGAGAGCGGCGCGCTGCCGGGATCGGTCAGTGTGACGACATTCAGCAGCAAGCGGTCTGTGGCAACGTCACCCAGGCGGATGGCGAACGGCATATTCAATTACCAATCATGGCGATGAACGGTACCGCTGAACGCTGATCCTCCACCAGCAGCCCCCTGACCGCATTGTCACGGTGTGGCTCGTCGATGCGGATCACCACCCCGGTACGGCCGCCGCGGAAGCTCACCCGGCTGGCGTTGCCCAGCCCGATGAGGCGTGCACCGGAAGGCACGTGGATCGTATCGGTGACGGTATAGGCACCGTGTTGCAGCGCGGCCGGATAGCCGCTATGGGCGCTGGCGCGCAGCGCGGCATTGATGGCTTCGGTGTCATCGCCGCCGGTCGGGGCTATGACTATCTGCGTAGCGGACAGGCTGACCGAGGGGCAGGCGGCGATGAATCCCTGCAGCGCGGAATAGGTCAGGAACTGGCGGCGGTTCATTGAAAAACTCCTGGCGGATAAGCTCGCATCAGCACGAATTGTCCTTGCCCGAGGAGCGGACAATACGCCGCCGCCCGCGTTGCAGGGCAGCGACGCTGCGGACGGGGCCGCGGCAGCCAGTGATCACCGGGTTCGCGTAATGCCGGGCAGCGCGATGCGATGCTCCGCGCCGGTTCTGGATTTACGTGACTGTCACGCGCCTGCACTGCGGTCTCCGCGCACCGGACCACGACAGGTCACGGTCAGCACACGGTTAAGGGTTACAGGCCCACCTGCGGACGAACGCTGCTGACAGATTGCTCGGAGATACACGATCCGGGCTGGACCGCTGTCAAAGCGGGCGTGCTCGCCTGCGCCTGCGCTATTCCGGAATGGAATATGCGCTATCAATCTATGCCGGCGCTGCCGGGCGTGTCACCTATACCTAGGTACTAATTGACAGGAGCTGGCGGCCCGGTTCGCGTTGCTTGCTGGCCGCCCGAGTGGTGCCACGCGTTTGATGATAATGGGTCGCATTCAGTATCACTCTCATCATCCCGGGCAACCGCCTCGGGAACGGGCGGTGTTGTGCCCTGGCTGTGTCGCGACGTGCACGTGCAACGAGCTGCAACACGCTCGCCGCGCCGTGCCTGGAGTCAAAATCGGCATGGTCGCGGCCGCGGGTGATGAAGAGACTGGTTCCAATCAACAGCGAATCGAGCGGGCGAGAAGTCAGGGTGGCGTGAGGGTGCGCAGTGCCAGGGCGCCGTGCTGCCGGGTGGCGGTACGAGAGGCGCATCCAGACCCTGCGCAGCACCTCCCGTACCGTATTGGCGCCGGTAATCAGAAATGCAGGTAGGCGCCTAGGTAGGGTCCAGAAAACTCGATGTTCGCATAGGAGCCATCGAAATCATCGAGATCCAGTTTGAGTTTGCGGTAGCCGCCCTCGACACCCAGCCGCCAGGGTGTGTCATAGGTGGCGCGGACGGTGAAGTCGTAGAACTTGTTGCCACTGTATCCCATATAGGAACCGCTGGCATCCACCCCCAGTCCGGTCAGCGGCAGGTCGATGCCTGCGCCCGCGTAGAGCATCAGCGCCACGCCGGTTGCCGATGCCGTGTCGGTCCCGGAGGTGGCGCCGGTGATGCGGGCATCGAGGTCGAGGTACTTCGCGTTCACGCCCAGATCCAGGTTGGCGACGTTGTCCAGGAGACGCCAGTACAGGGTCAGGTCGACCTGGTTGAGCTTGACCGCGCTGGTGACGGGTTCGTTGACCGTGAACGTGATGTCACCCCAGGTGAAGTTGTTCGACAGGACGCCGCTGGCGGAAGTGTCGATCTTGGTGCCCGCGATTTTGACGTTGGGTACCAGCGGGACCGGATGTTCCAGCACGGCGTAGAGCGTGGTCAGTGAATCGTCGTTGTAGCCGAGGTCGCTATTCACATCGATGTCGTCGGCGGGATTCGTGCTCTTGTAACGTGCCGTTCCGCTGATATCGAAATTCCAGTAGTTGGCGCCAACCCAGACGCCGAGGGTGTCGGCACGGGCCACCGTGGCCGCCGCCACCAGGGGCAGTACCAGCGCCAGTACGAGCATTGGTCTTTCCATCGCATTAGTCTCCATGGTTGGTGTCAATGGTGGGTCTGCACGCCATATCGACAGCCAAGGGCGTCAGCCTTAGCCGGGGGCATGCCGGATTCCCCGGATCGAACACCTGGCGCTGCGCGCCTGGCGACGCCGATGCTACACGACCCGGCCGCAACCATGCCAGGGAATAAGCCGGCCGGGCCCGGCAGGGTTTGCGGGTTCGGCAGGCACGGATACCGCGCCGGTGCGCGTGTCGGGTACGCAGCCGCGCCGCCTGCCCGCGCTGTCGCTGCTGCAGGTGGCAGAAACCGCCAGCGACGCGGCATGCATTGCGGATCTGGCCAGCCACGCCGACCCGGCTGCGCCGCCGCCCGGCTTGCGAGCGCGGGCCGGTCTAGCCGTGCGGCACCTGCTGCTGTTGTCTTTCCTTGAGGCCCTCGACATGGGTAATGAGGGTGTCAACGGTGTCTTTCAGCAGGTCGAGCTCCGCGACCGTGAGGTCATCGAGCTGTTCCAGGTTGACCTCGATGGTTTCGATGATCTTCTTGTGCGGACGCTGGAGCGGGCGCATGAAGTAGGCGGTGACCGTGGCGACAATGGTGCCGAAGAACAGCAT
>JAWLAI010000013.1 GCA_041395565.1 Pseudomonadota bacterium
GTCAAATCCTGCCGGAACAGGTCGGACTGATTCATTCCGGAGAGATTGGTTTCTGTAAATTCAGAATGTTATAAAAATATCAACAGAATCTGGAACCCAGAAATTTTTCACCAAAGCACTGAATATGAAAAAGCCGCAGAAAATGACCCGTTCCGAAAACATGTCCCGGATACGGAGCACGAACACCAAACCTGAAATCCTGGTGCGCAAGGCCCTGTGGGCCAGAGGACTGCGCTACCGTCTTTATCCGGATCTTCCGGGACGGCCTGATCTGGTATTTTACAAATCCCGTGCGGTGGTGTTTGTGGACGGGTGCTTCTGGCACGGCTGCCCCCTTCATTATTCTGCACCCAAAAACCGATGGGATTTCTGGAAGGAGAAACTGCGGCGCAATGTTCTTCGGGATATGGAAGTTGATGATCAACTGAGGGCAATGGGTTGGAAAATTCTCCGCATATGGGAACATGAACTCAGGCATCTGGATGAAGTCACAGAGAATATTTCCCGTCATGTTCACGGCAATCTGCCTTATGGGCATGAAACAGAAAATTTTTCCGCAATGACAGTCAGAGAAGCCATTTCTGTGTACGGAACATCTCCGGAGCAGCAGCGGATCTGTCCATGCGGCAGTGCGGATATCCGGGTTCTGGAAGTCAGCGGCCCGGGTTCCCTGAATGTCACTTCCAAAAACAGGCCGGACAGTGCGGAATTCCTCTGCCGGAAGTGCCGGAACCGCTTTCATCTCCGAATCTCTTAGTCGGTGAAATCACCTTGCGTACAGAGGTCATGCTGACGAAAGTCGGTATCCGGAACCCGTCCAACTTTCTGGTTTCAGGCTTTCTCCGGAATGGCGGTGGAAGCAGATACATTCCTGATTTTGGAAATAACGGATTAACATCAACTGTGAACTGAAAAAACAATGAAAAAAGAAACATGGATACAGGCCGGATGGCTCATTGACGGAAGCGGAGGCCTGATTCGGGAAGATGTTCTTCTGCATATTGCACACGGAACCATCCGGGAAATAAGAAATTTGACAGAGGCACACACAGATCAGCCGGGAATGGTGAATCTGTCAGACTGCACGCTGATGCCCGGGCTGATTGACAGTCATGTGCATCTGTTTCTGTCCGGAACCGGTGCGCCTGCCGTGCGTGAAAGGCAGTTGGATGCTGAATTTGAGGAAATAAAACCTTTCATATCCGCCCATCTGAAGCAGGCGATGGGCTGCGGCGTGCTTGCGGTGCGGGATGGAGGCGATTATGCGGGTCATGCTCTCCGATACCGGGATCTGTATGCTGAGGGAATGCCTGTCCGCATCATAGCCGCAGGCAGAGCCTGGCGCAAAGACGGGCGGTACGGAAAACTCATCGGCAGACCCCCGGGAAAAGGACGAAGTCTGGCTGAAGCCCTTGCCGCAGAATCCGGGGGGATTGATCATGTGAAAATCGTGCAGTCCGGAATCAACAGTCTCAAAGAGTTTGGCAAACAGACGCGTCCCCAGTTTGACACGGAAGAACTTTCACAGGCTGTTGCCACTGCACACAGTCTGGGGCTGAAAGTCATGGTGCATTGCAATGGATATCTGCCAGTGGCATCGGCTGTGCAGGCCGGATGCGATTCCGTGGAACACGGTTTCT
>JAWLAI010000014.1 GCA_041395565.1 Pseudomonadota bacterium
ATGGCGGCCCAGTTTACCAAGGTGACCGCCAGTTACGGCCCGCTGGTCTTCACCGGCTACGACGTACCCGACTTACCGCGGACCAATAATGATTTGGAGCAACTGTTTGGCGGATTGCGCCACCAACTCCGCCGCACCACGGGACAAAAGAACGCCCCGGCTAGCCTGGTGGTGTGCGGCGCCACCCGCTTGCCGGCCGCCGTGGCGAGTCAGCTTCACACGTTTACCGCCGCCGAACTGGCGTCCGCCGACCTCGAGCAGTGGCGGATCGTGCGCGCCCGCGGGGAACAACGCCGCTGGCCACGGGTGTTGGGTCGGCGGTTTCGGCAGGATCCAGAGGCCTATTTGCAGGCCCTGGAAGAACGCTTGATCAAGCTGAGTTTGCCGCCCTAGTTTTTTTTCTAGGAAAGTAAACCTGGCTTGAGGGTCTAAGGTAGTATCCCTACTGAAACGCGAGTGGAGGAGGATGCCATGGCCCGCATCACGCCACGCCCGCCACCGACGCAAGCGGTGGTGTTAAGCTGCCTGAACCGGTGCTGTCCGGTGTGTGGGGGACCGCTCTGGTTTGCCTATGACAACGCCCGTACGGTCACGACCCTGGAGGTGGTGCTGGCCGTCACGTTGCAAGTTCGGCGCTGTGTGAATCCGGCCTGTGCGTTTTACCACCGGCCGTACCGACCGGAACTGGAAGGACGGCTGGCCTTGCCGCATCACGAGTTTGGCCTGGACGTCATCGCCTGGATTGGCGCCTGTCGGTATCAGGATCATGACACGGTGCCCGAGATCCACCAGGCGTTAATCAACCGCGGGGTGGTGATTGCCCCGCGCACGGTCGATCACTTGCTGGGGCGCTATGAGGAATTGGTGAGTGTAGTGCTGGCCACCCCGGCGTCCCGGGCTGGCTTGCGCCAGCAGGGCCGGCTGATCCTGGCGGTGGATGGCTTGCAACCGGACAAAGGCCACGAAGTACTGTGGGTGGTGCGCGAGGTGCTGTCGGGAGACATCCTGCTGGCGCGCAGCCTGTTGGTGTCCGGGCGTGACGACCTGAGCGCGTTATTGCGGACGGCGCTGCTCGGATTGGAGAACGTGCCGGTGGTGGGCGTGATCAGCGATGGCCAGCAGGCCATCCGGCAGGCGGTGGCCGAGGTCTTGCCTGGGATCCCGCATCAACTCTGCCAGTTTCATTATCTGCGGGAGGCCGGCCGGCCGATTTGGGAGGCCGATCGGCACGCGCAGAAGGAATTACGCAAGCGGGTGCGCGGGGTGCGGCCGATCGAGCGGGCCGTCGAAGACCGAACCGATCCGGAAGCCGAGGTCATCCGGGGGTACTGTGCGGCGGTTCGGGGCGCGCTCGGGGATGGCGGTCAGCCCCCGCTCGCCCCCGGGGGTCTGCAACTCCAGCACCGCTTGTCCGCCATTGCCGCCAGCCTGGACCGGGTGGCCCAAAAAGGGGGGTGCCCGCGCCGCTGAGCCGCCTCCAGCAGGCCTTGCGGCGGGCCTTGGAGGCCACGGCGCCGCTCTGGCCGGAACTGGTCATCGGCCAAGGGTGGTTGGCGGAGGCGGCCTACCTCCTGGCCAATCCCGACGGCGCCGATCGCGCGACGGTCGAGGCCCGGTATGCCGTGCTGCTCGCCGATATGCAGGACGAAGCGGCTCCCTCGGCGAACTTGCAAGCGATGGCGGCCCAGTTTACCAAGGTGACCGCCAGTTACGGCCCGCTGGTCTTTACCGGCTACGACGTACCCG